>NZ_JBHTMT010000002.1:0-257683 GCF_042679465.1 Lactobacillus melliventris
CGACCCCGATCAAATATCGAAATCGTGCATTGAGTCTTGCGTAATATTAAAATGTCTAACTTTTTAGTTGCACTTCATAAAGAGGGTTCTTTAAAGATTTCCTTAATTACAATTTTTTAATAATTGCAATAATTGTATAAATATCGCTGTCGTTAAATAAAAAATTAAAAGCTTTTTCAACTGGGCGCAGTGCATGCTCTATAAATTTAAAATCAATTTTTAAGCTGTTAAGAATAGTTGCTGATAATTTGATATTTTGTCTAGGCTCTCCACTTAATCCGCTTTCTAAAATACCAACTATATGCGTAAACAGTCCAATTTGAATATCTTCTGACAAATGATATTGTTCAGTCAATTGATCTAAAACTTGAGGCATTGTTTGTTTGAGCAAACTAACTTGTACATATTTCAACTCTTTCTCATAGTAGTTATAAACTTGATCATAAACAGTTGTAGTGGTCTCAATCGGCAAAAAATTCAATATTCGATCTAGATTATCATGT
Organism: Lactobacillus melliventris; assembly: GCF_042679465.1. Taxonomy (NCBI): domain Bacteria; kingdom Bacillati; phylum Bacillota; class Bacilli; order Lactobacillales; family Lactobacillaceae; genus Lactobacillus; species Lactobacillus melliventris. The sequence continues at coordinate 504 of NZ_JBHTMT010000002.1, forward strand.
GAATTCTCGAAAATTTTAGCGATTGGAATAAAAGGTATTCCGAATAAATTCGGATTGTATGTACCAATAAATTCTTTAATATTATACGTTTTGCGCCATTCTTGAACATTTTTTGCTAATTTTTCACGATTTGAAATACTCATTGGCTTTACAAGCCAACCTAGGCGAGAATATTGATTAATATAATCGCGTAATTGTATTGCTCCACCTTCGCCAGTATGGCAAAGGGTGATAATCATATTTTGTTTATTATTAAATTGACTATGATTATATGTTTCCATATTAGAAATGACATTGTGATAAACATCATCAATATTCGTATTTAGTAGCGCTTTTCTGCTAATTTCCAACCCAATTAATGTAATCGGAATATTGAGTAAACGAATCGGAATTTGTGTTTCATCAATTATACGTTCAAAAATCTCTTTAAACGATCCCATATCATAAATTACAATAACTCCAGCGCCTTGATTTATTTTAAAAATTAACTTTTTCAGCTCTTTAAAAACTACATTTAAATTTTTATCTAGTTGCATATCATAGGCATAAGAATTATGAGCATGGTTTAAAGCATTTGTTACTTCGCTAATATAATGGGCGGCACCATTGCCATGCATGGCAAACAATATTACGGGCTTACCTTCCTTAGTACGTGACTCAACTAAGAATGTTAGCAAAACCATAGTTTCGTTTTCGGAAAAAGTGTAATGAAATTTTTCCTTTAACTGAGAAACAAATTTTCTAGTTAACGCTAATTCTTGAGGATACTCTATTTTAAGAGAAGCTATTTCTTTTTGATTAAGTGTATGCTCACTTTTACTGTTTAACTTGATAATAGAATTAAGGTGTAAGCATAAACCATAAAAAATATTTTGATCAAACTCACGGTTCAATTGTGCTGACGCATGATTCAAAAAATTTCTGGTCATTTTGATCAAATCAGTTGACACTAATTTACCTAGTTCAGTCAAATATTCATTTTCTTGATGTCGCAACGCTTCATTAATATGAAAGCCATATTTGTTATAGAGACTCTCAATCCGTTCAAATACTGACTTTTTAATGACTCTGGGTTCTAAGCCCTCTTGCGCCAAATTTTGGTAATTCTGACTAATACTTTGATATAATTTTTGTTCGTATTTTTCATTATAATCAGCTAAAGCATTACTTTTATTACCCTCAAAAACATAGTTTTCATGATTCTGAAGCAGCGCTTTTACTTTCTGACTTTGTTCAATATTAAGTGTTTTCTCAAATATAAAGTTATTAGGAAAATCACTTTTCATAATAAATTCTTGCTCTTGAAGATCATCTAAAGAACGTAAATAAGCTTTAGCCGAAGCGAATACTATTACTTTTTCTAATTCTTTAAAGCCCTGCTTATATTCATGAATTGCTAATCCAAGCAGAATTTGAGAGCTAACGACAATCGCTTTCTTCGCAGATTTTGCTTGTTTATCAAATAAATTTTGAATTATACCTAACTTTTCACTAAGTGGTCGATCATTAAGATTGGGCAAAACTATTTTAATAGATGTCCTTATCAAATCTTTGTTTTCTAAAGTAGTCGAAAACAAAACTAAATTATGTTTTAAATTACTAGTTTGGTCAATTAAATGATTGATTTGGTAGACCTGGGCACTAGTTAGTTTTTCATAATGATTAATCATGATCACACTATTTTGATAACGAGTTAAAAAACTATCCCCAGAATTAGATCCAAAAAGTGCTTTATTTATATCCGGTGTAATAATGCAATTAATTTCATGATAACTTGCTTTTCTAGGCAAAACATTTTTATCCTTAGCATACTCAATTATTGCTTTGGAAAAATATGTACTGCCACTTCCGGGCTCAGCAATAATTTGTAGCGGAAGCATACCACTTGGGTAAAGAATTGCTGCTTTGGCTTGTTTCACAGCATCAGCCAAACTACCCTTAGAACCAATCAGCTGATCAAAGGCATCATGAGTAACTTGATCAGATAAACGATATTTGACAGGTCTAGTCTTAGTTTTAGTCAGCAATTTTTCCTTAACCAATTGGTTAAGCATCGCACTTGCATTAGGTCTTTTAGTTTGTAAATAGTTGGCAACTTCTTCAGTATTTACCCCATTATTTTGATCTAATTTCTGTTCCTTAAAAAACTTCTGTTGAATATAGCGATAAGCCTTCTCTTTATTTGTTATCATTTTGTCACCTAAATATACACTACCACTAGTTTGAGTTTAGTGTATATCTAGTGAGAATTTTTGCCAACTCCAAAAAGTCTTATAAATGGCTAATTCATATCCATGCTTACATATAAAATTTGGCATAATCAGTGACTAGTTCTTAATATCTCTAAATAATTAGACCTCTTAACACACTTAGAGTTTTTGTTTAGCTAATTAATCATAAAAAAGCCCCAAAAGCTGTTTAACTTTTGGAACTTACATCAATTTTTATGTTAAATACGATATTTTTATTTTTGCTTTTCAAAAAATCTAGTTATTTCTTTGCCATATTCAGGCATCCCTAATAAAGAAAAGTTTTCAATTGCCTTATGACAAATCTGTAAATACTTATCCTTAGCGTCATAGTGGTACATAATCATGTTTTCAAGTAATACTATGGCATTTTTATAGAAAAATAATTCTGGTTTAGTTGATATTTGATTTGCTGCCTTAATTAGGAATTTGGTTTCATCATACTTTTTTTCTTCAATGCACTGAATTAATAAATTACCAATAACAGTTAAAATCATTTCTAAAATTTTTACATCATTTGATCCTTGAAATTGTTTAATTATCCCTCTAGAAATTATTACATTACTTTCTAGATCATAAAACATCATAAAATTGCAATAAAGGACTAACGTAGATTTATCAAAATTGGGTCTACTAAAGATCTTATCTTTTAAAGCTTGCTTTTCTTTATCATTTAAATCCTCGTTATTTACATTCGCAATATAAGCATCTAGATAAAGTAGATCATCTTCTTTATTAGGTAAATCACTTTCTTTAACAATCTCTTTCAATTTTACCAATTCATTTTTGGCATTGCGATAATAAGCATCACATATTACATCCATTAACTCCTGCTCTTGATTGTAACCCTTCTGCTTAGAATTATTTAATTCGCTAAAAAAATCAATTAAAGAAACAGAATTATAATTTAACAAACTTATTAAGTCTTCTGCAGATATACGATGGATTCCCTTCTCTACTTTAGAATAATAAGAAGGGCTTACAATATTTCCTATCCATTCTCGTTGCGTTTTTTCTCTATTTAAGCGATATTTTTTTAACAAGTTACCAATAGTCATGTACTCCTCCTCTTATTTCCAATATAACATTCCCATTTGACAAAAAATTTCGAATACGAAACTTTTATATTTTTTATTATAGTCAAAATATACTGTAAATATCATTACGAAGAAATAATATTTGATGAAGGAGAAACAGAAGTCATGGGTATCTTTTTAAAAAATAAAAATTATAGAAAGTTCACGATTGCTAGCTGGGTATCTGGAGCAGGCAATATTCTTTTTTACCTGGCTCTTATGACCTATGCCAGCAAATTACAAAATTATTCATTAGCATTATCTTTAATAGCTATTACTGAATCTCTCCCAGATTTAATTCAAAGTCTTAGTGGTTACTTGGCCGACAGAACGCATAATAAATATCGTGTTATTGTCTGGCTTGCTATTATTCGTTTTGCATTGTACATGCTAGTTGGCATACTCTTTGCAATCAACATTAACGGTTGGAATCTTGTGCTAATAGTTATTGGACTTAATTTTATATCTGACCTTTCTGGTATGTATTCTGGTGGCTTACAAACTCCCCTAATTGTTGGCTTAGTTGGGGAAAATGAAATGGCAGAAGCACAAGGCTTTACCAGTGGTATCTCGCAGTTAATTATATTAGCTGCACAATTTATTGGATCTGGTCTCCTACTTTTCATGTCTTACTCAGAACTAGCAATTGTCAATGCATTAACTTTCTTAGCAGCTGGGTTAATTTTTGCCAATATAGGCTCGAAAGTTCGTAAGCAACACATTCAAAAAGAAGATGTCAATGATCAGAACTTTTTTGCAACAATCAAGTCATCACTTAAACAGGTACGACAAGCACATGGACTCTTAACCATCGTTTTAGTTGTAGCCTTACTTAATGGCTTACTTAGTTCAATAGAACCACTAATTTCAATTGTTATCGCTGGTCATAAAAGTATGCTTATTGGTAACTATAGCTTCACAATCGCACTCTTAGGAGCTGCTGCAGCTATTGGATTAGCTTCAGGTAGTGAGGTACTAAGCTCTTAAAGAACGTTTCACTTTTCCAGCTTTCTTTATTATCTACTGTTAATAGTGCTGTTATGGCAATTGCTATTTTAAATAAAAATATTGTATTTTGCCTTGTCCTAATGTCAACTCTTGGTTTTTTTGCTGGTACAAATAGTCCTAAATTAATGCAATGGCTAGTTGTTTCAGTGGACCGCAAAATTTTAGCCTCTTCAGCAGGTCTTTTAAATACGATCTTAACAATTGCAGGACCAGTAATGACAACGTTTTTTACATCTATTGCTGGAACAATCAATGTTAATTATGCACTTTATGGCGTTTTAGGACTTAGCGTCATAGTTTTCACTACTACTTTGCTTGTAATGATAAAAGTTAACAAGATAAAACAAGCAGAACTTGCATAATAATTTCTAACTAACTTTTCTCATTAAATACCTTATACTAATCGCAATAAGGAGAAGAAACCGCTCAAGTCATTGTTTCATCATTCAAACAAGTAAAAAAATGGTTCATTAAGGTAGTTTATTCCGAAGATTAAAAATAGCAATCACCACTAACTAAGTTAGGGACGATTGCTATAGAATTAGCAATTTTAATTTAAACTAGCTGATTTTACGATCTCTAAGCATGTAGAAAACGCCAAGCAACATAAACACTACTAATAGTGTAATAAATGGTGGGAATAAGCGGCCAAATCCCTGTACTATTCCAAATCCTAAGAGAGTTATTACAGAATACGAAAGCAGGAGTATCCCACGATTCTGTTTCATAAATTTAAAAAAGGGCTTATCCTTATAAATTTGTGCAAGGCGAAACATTGCGGTTATAACAGCCATGTACCCTATTATTTCAGACATAATTTCATCACTTTCTGTTAATCATGATTAAGGAACTGCTATGATATAAATCCCTGTAAGGTTGACATCTATATAAATATAATTGTGTAGATGTGTATTATTCATATAGTCCAAATCATTTCTGACTTTCATAAAACAGGCTGAGCCAATGGCACTAGTTGTTCCTGTCTATTCGTTTATGCATTTAGTATACATTAAAATAATAAAAAAACATTTAAAATAAAAAATTAATGTTTTTAATTTAAATTATATAAAAGCAACTTAACATAATGCACATTGAACGAAGTTGCTATGAAACTTAGAGCTACACGGCTTAAAACTGCAACAAATAATTGTTTATGAAATTGAAGCCATATAGCAAAAGGAAAGACTGATTTAACAGCCTTCCCTTTTTTCGTTACCTAGTAATTTCACAATTAGACCAATTATAATTCAAACTTTTACCATTTAATATAATTGTACCTAATATTCAAAACAACTACTATATTTATTAATCATTATCGACTTTTATATTCTCATAAAAGAACTTTTCTACCTTTTTACCATACTCTGGCATACCAAGCAAAGCTAGATTTTCAATTCCCTTTTTACATTTAGCTAAATACTTTGGGCTGTTTTCATCATGATAAGCAATTATATTGATAAAAATCAATAGCATGTTTTTATAAAAAAACAGCTCTGGTTTTGACTCCACTCCAACTGCTATCTTAATAAACGGTTTAGTTACTTCATATCTTTTTTGTTCAATGCATAAACTTAGTAAATTAGCTATTATTGCCAATATTATTGATTGAATCTTTGTATCTGCACTATTTTGATACTGTTGCATAATCCTTTGGCAAAGTAAAAGATTACTATCTATATCGTAAAAAGGCATAAACGAACAATACATAGCTAACTTACTTCTATCAAACTTTGTCGTATTAAAAATTTTTTCTTTAATCGCTTCTTTAGTTTTTTTATCCAAACTATCTACATCATCATTTAATAATGCAATATAAGCATCTATAGTAATTATTAAATCATTATTAGCAAAAATATCATTTTCATTAATTAAGTGTTTTAACCGTAATAATTGCGCTTTAGAATTTTGATAATACGCATCACCTGCCAGCCGCTCAAAGATTGCTTGTTGCTTATGTCGTAATTGCGCTTTACTATTTAATTTACTAAAAAAATCAATTGGCGAAACATTATTAGCCTCTAACAAAGCAATTAAGTCTTCTGCTGAAATACGGTGAATATTTTTTTCAACCTTAGAATAATACGAAGGGCTGATTACGTTGCTAGCCCATTCTTTTTGAGTTTTACCTTGTTCCAATCTGTATTGTCTCAATAATTCATATATCTTCATTAATTTACCTCCCTCTTTCTTATTTAGCCAAAAAAATTCGAATTCGCCATTTTATCATTTAAAATTATAAACCCAAATATAATAAAAATAGCGTTTATAAAGAAATAGGAGGCATAGTTTTGGATATTTTTTTAAGAAATACAAATTATAGAAAATTTTCTTTAGCCAGCTGGTTATCAAGTGCCGGCAACATACTTTTTTATCTAGCTCTTATGACTTATGCTAGTAGACTTAAAAATTACTCTTTAGCTCTTTCTTTGATTGCAATTACAGAGTCTTTACCTAATCTAATTCAAAGTCTTAGTGGGTATCTAGCTGATCGGACAAAAAACAAGTATCATGTCATTGTTTGGCTAGCAGTAATTAGATTCGCACTATATATGTTAGTAGGGTTATTATTTGCAACTAACATATCTGGCTGGAATTTAGTATTACTGGTTATCGGACTTAATTTCATTTCAGATCTTTCGGGTAAATATTCAGGAGGCTTGCAAACTCCACTAATAGTTAGTCTAGTTGGTGAAAATGAAATGTCTGAAGCTCAAGGCTTTACTAATGGCATTTCACAGCTAATTACTATGATCGCACAATTCGCTGGGTCTGGCCTTCTACTATTTATGTCATACTCAGGATTAGCAATTGTTAATGCCATTACTTTTTTAGTAGCTGGTATCATCTACGCTAACATTGGTATGAATGTTAAAAAACAAGAAGTAAATAATCAGCCAGAAGAAGTTAACACTCAAAAATTCGGAGCAACCATTGTTTCTTCACTTAAACAAGTTAAACAAGCTAATGGCCTCTTAACGATTGTTTTGGTCATCGCTTTGCTTAATGGCCTTCTTAGCACAGTCGAACCACTAATTTCAATTGTACTTGCTGGCAATAAAAACATGTTAATTGGCAATTATAGTTTTACAATAGCTGTGGTTAGCACTGTTGCAGCTATTGGCATGGCATCTGGCAGCACAATTGGTACTAAGATATTTAAAAACACTTCATTATTTTTAATTGTCCTTGCAGACACTATTGCTACTATTACTTTAGCTATTGCTATTATTTATGGAAACATTTTTGCTAGTTTATTTTGCTTAACAATATTAGGATTTTTGGCTGGTATTGTAAGCCCTAAATTACTACAGTGGCTTGTTACTACTGTTGATCGTAAAATTTTATCTTCATCTGTTGGTTTGTTAAATACAATTTTAGTGATGGCTGGCCCTTTAACCACTACAGTTTTTACAAGCATTGCTAGTGCAACTGACATTACGTATGCTCTATATGGAATCATTATACTGGGTATTGCAGTTTTTATTGCTATTTCAATTGTATTATTAAAAATCAATAAAGCTGATTAAACTTTGCGCCGAACCAATAAACACCTTTTACCTGCGTCTGGGGCGACCTGAAAGAATCGCTTTTTTGTTTCTTTTTAAAAGATAATCGTGCCCTAAAAGGACTAACTCCGTTTGAATATCGGAATACCGCCTTAGCAAACATGAATTAATGTTAACGTCCAATTCTAGGGGTTAACTTCAGTGGTCAAAATTATTCTAAAGATGATATTATATCTGTAGCACCTAAAAAAGTATTACTTCGCAGAGTAATACTTTGATTTATATTTAGTCTCTAAAACATTATTCTCTTTTGAATAATGTTTTTTGTTAGTGTCGACCCCATCCAACTTGATCGCCAAATACGATACCAATTTTTAAAAACATTTTTTACCATCTCCTTTATAGAGAACCTACTTATCTTTATAAATTTTTCCTGGTCTAAACTTTATAAATAATCCATCCACAAATGCTTCATAAACATGATCATCTACTTTAGACTTTATTTTTAAATCTTTACTTAACTTATTCAAAACATTTTTCCCATGTTTCTAATCAATCTAAATTGAGCCCAATATGAATTAATTTACGTAATAAATTTTCAATTTTCTTACTCCTTTCTATTTACTCCTAGTTTATTACGATTTTATATAAGCATATAAAAAATGTCATATTTAACTCTTAATGGTTTAATACGACATTTTAAAATCTCATTTATTAGCAAGCATTAATTCTTCAAGCTCTTTACCATAACTGGGCATACCAGCAATTTTTATACATTTAGTTATTGTTTGTACTTCATCAAGATACTTGGAATTTTGATCATAATGATATTTGATTATATTCTCAAAAGCTGGGGCAATAGTTTTATAGAAAAATATATCTGGTTTTGTTTTGATTTGTTGTTCACTACTAACATAAAATGCTGTTTCTTCAAATTTTTTGTTACGAATACACAAAATCATCATATTAATAATTATAGATAAAACTAACTTCTGAATATCTATACTACTTGAGCCAATAAACTGACGTATTACTCTTTTTGAAATCAATAAATTACTATCTAAATCATAAAAACTCATAAGGTTGCAGTACAATCTTAAATTATCAGAATTAAAATGAGAAACATCAAACGTTCTCTCTTTCAATCTATCTATAACGCCACTATCAATACTGGAAAGATTTTTGTTAATTATTGCAATAAATATATCAATTATATCTAATTTATCTTCTTTATTTGGAAAATCACTTTCTGCAACAAAATTTCGTATTTGTTGCAGATCATGCACAGAGTTTTGATAATACGCTTCATTAATCATCCGATCGATTTCTAGATTTTCATCATGTACAGTCTTAGCCTGGTGATTTAACTTATCAAAGAAATCAGTTAATGAAATTTTGTTAGCATGTAATAGCTCAATTAAATTATCTGCTGAAATGCTGCTTAAATTTTTTTCAACTTTTGCATAAAATGACGGGCTTACCACATCATTAACCCATTGTTTTTGTGTTTTCTTTTGCTGAATACGATAGTCTTTTAGTAATTCACCAATTGTCATTTAAATTTCCTCAACTATTTGATTAACTATCAAATATTACACTTTTTAATTTTATTATAATCAAAAAATATAAAAGTATCATTAAATTTAAAATGAAAATTATATAATACTGAGGTAAAAATTGGTTATTACATTCTGTCAATGTCTAATGTCTTATTTTATGTTATTTAATATCGCAACCAAGTAAGCACTCTTAGAACTTTTTGCAACTTATTTTTTATCCTCAAATTGGTATTGATTAAAATCAACAACTACATCATACTTTTGCAGTTCTTCTGGATCGTAATGATGAATAACTTCAACAAAAGTAAAGTTTGAATCAAAAATATATTGGTGAATCGCCTTTGACGAAGTTTTATCAAGTGAAGCATTAATCTCATCCAGTAATAAAATTGGTCGATTGGCTAAAATAGCCCGTGCCACCTCAATTCTGGACAATTGGCCACCAGATAGTTGATCTGCATTGTCACCTAATTGATAATCAAATCCCTTTTCTTTAATTAACTGCCCTAATTGTAAACCTTGACACACTTCAAGAACTTTTTCTTTAGCTATATTGGCACCCAGAGTTAGATTGAACCAAAGCGTATCAGAAAAAATAACTGCACTCTGGCTGGAATAGGCAAACAACTTAGTAAACGATCCTGCCGCTACTTCGTTATGATCAAGTATAATTTTTTTAGATTTACCATACTTACCATACATTAGAAACTGTAACATCGTAGATTTCCCTGATCCTGAGGGTCCGATGACCGCAACTTTTTGGCCAGACTTAATATCAAGATTAATATGTTGTGCTAATACCTTATCCTGACGCATTAAATCTAGGTCTTGCACTTGTAGTTCATTAAATATAGGATTGTTGGTTTGTTCACGCTCCACATTATCTGCTTTTTGTATATATTGCTTTATCTTTCGAACAATTGGCTTTGTAGTAGACAAATTATTTCGTTCTTGCAAAATTTGTAAAATTGGATTTACAAATGAATTAGATAATTGCGTTATTGCAAAAAGAGCACCTAAAGTAGTTTGACCTTTAATTACTAATGCAATACCAATTGCAAACGGCAATAAATAAGTACCCATAATTGCAATTGCATTAAGAAAAGCACTGGTATTAGTATTAAGCACATTCATCTTGGCTAATTTTTCTTCTAATTGGTTAACTTTATACTGATTTTGTTTAACTGCATTATCCTGCTTATCATATAAATTAAAGGTAGCAGTACCAGATAACAAATTTTTAGTTTGATTAACATATTTATCATTAGCATTTGTCCAAGCCTCTGCAGCATTTTGAATAGGCTTTTGGAAAAAGGTGGAAACAATTGTTGGTATAACCGAACCAATAAAGAATATTATTGTAAGCTGCCAATTTAGATACAAAGCGAATGCCATAGCAAATACGACAGTGTATGAATAAATCAAAATTCCTATTTCAGCATCATAGCGATTTGTTTCCAAAAGTTTAAAATCATTAGTTAAGAAACCTAAATTAGAAGCATCTTCTTGCTCATCCGAGAGCATACCCCTCATCACTTTAAGCCTTAACTTAGTATTGACCTGCTTAGCAGCGTCTGCTTTAAGATAATCAAAAATTAATGTGGCGATTAAAATTAAGATCAATAACAAAATGTTTTTACCAAAAAAGATTGGAATAGCTGCAAAATTTTTAGCCGTTGCCAAATTAATTAACGAACCAACAATGTATGCTGTAACAATATTCTGCATACTGGAAATTAATCCGAAAATATTTAAACAAAAAAACTTAAAGTGCGAGTAGTATTTGTAAACCATGATTTTCTCCTTAATTTGCTTTAATCTCACTTTGCATGTAATGGAAAATACCTAAATACTTCCCAATACATTTCTTTTCCATTACTACATGTAGAGTATTTACCTTCATATCTCGACTATGCTGTATTTTGATATAACTAATATAATTTATTTTTTATGTTTATTAATAAAACTGTCATATTTGACATAAATATGCTAGATATGACAAATCCAAGACTAACAGAATTTATTTCCTATCCACTTTCACCTATGCCAAAATAACTCAACATAGTGTATTAATTGAAGTAGCGCTAAAGTCAAGTGGCTAGCAACTTTAAAAGGTTCATAAAAAATAAAGTAGTAATCAAAAAGAGGTAGGACAAAAGCCCACCTCTTTCTGATTACTACTTAAATAACCGGAGTATCTTTTCGATTAAATTGGCTAATTTATCAAGATCTTGTCCTAGCTCGCGCAATGCAGGCGTTATACTGGTTAGTAGTAAATACGTTAGAAGAAACAAAAGTACAACCTTTCCCATGCAATCACCTTTTTCGGGGAGGATCGAAAGTCGTACTTCACTATTCTATCATGTGTTCTTGTGCTATAATTTCAGTAGGAGAAATAAAGTGCGATCTTCGCATGCAAAAGAGGCGTACTAGACGTCTAGGCAATCCAATGGATTGCCTTTTTGTATAGCTCCACTTTAACAGCACAGTCGCTTACTGGACTGCACGAACAATCGTATTTATTTATCTTTAAAACAATTTAAAAGGTGTGACTATAACATGAATACTACTTTAGTAATAATAATTATTATTTTAGCTTTAGAGCTTCTGCCAATTGATACTTGGCTTATTAAGTATAATATGGCGATTGCTAAACCTATATTTTTTAGTTTAGCGTTGATTGCCGTGTTTATTCTCTCTCTAGTAGGCTTTTCAAAAGCTTTTCATTGGTATGATTATCTAATAGCGGTTATTGCATGTATTTATGAGTGGATAATATTCTTCAGAAATACTCAAAATAAGCAAAAGCAAACTAATTAGTTGTGCCAAAGATGATAGATTTCAATTTTATCTTGTTTAGATAAATTAAACATAAAAATACCCCCAAATTTGGGGGTACTTCAAAATCAAACATGGCTTTTTCAAGTTTATTTATTTGCAACTAAAAGCTCTTCTAACTCCTTACCATAATCCGGCATTCCCGCTAATTTGATACTTTTAATTATTATTTCTGTTTCATCCAGATATTTTTTATCATGATTATTTTGATATTTAACTATATTATAAAATGCCGGTATCAGCAGCTTATAAAAGAAAACCTCCGGTTTTGTTTTTATTTGATCCGCATAATTAACAAATACCTCAGTTTCTTCAAATCGCTTATTTCTAATGCAAAAAATCAGCATATTGATAATGATAGCCAAAATTTTTTCTTGTATTCTGACACTGCTTGATCCAACAAGCTGTTTTATTATCCTTTTAGATAGCAATAAGTTGCTATTCAAATCATAAAAGCTCATGAAATTACAGTACATAATTAATCCATCTTCATCAAAATTAGAAATATTAAAAACTTTTTCTTTCATTCTGTCTATAACTTCTTTATCTAGCATTGTAAGGTCTTTACTAATTACCGCAATATAGGCATCAATAAGAAGTAATTCATCATTTTTATTAGGTAATTCACCTTCAGCAACTACATCTCGTATTTGTTGCAACTCTTTTTTAGAATTTTGGTAATATGCTTCATTAATAAGTCGATTTATTTCTAATTCTTGTTGATTAATCGACTTATCTTTTTGATTTAATTTACTGAAAAAATCAATCACTGGAATTTGATTAGAATGTAGTAATTCAATTAAATCTTCGGCAGAAATCCGACTTAAATTTTTTTCTACTTTCGCATAGAATGAAGGGCTTATCACATCTTTTGCCCATTGTTTCTGCGTCTTTTTTTGACTTATCCGATAATCTTTTAACAACTCCCCAATTGTCATTTTTATTCCTTCTAACTTTAAACTGTCAAATATGACATTCCTCTCTTTTTCATTATAACCAAAATATACTAAATATATAGTTAAGAAAAGAGGTAAAAACATGAACATTTTTTTAAAGAATAAAAATTACAGAAAATTCACCCTCGCCAGCTGGTTATCCGGCGCAGGCAACATCCTGTTCTACCTGGCCCTCATGACTTATGCTAGCAAGTTAAAAAATTATTCCCTGGCATTATCTTTAATTGCAATTACCGAGTCTCTGCCTGATTTAATTCAAAGTTTCAGCGGCTACCTGGCTGACCGGACACACAATAAGTATCGCGTAATTGTCTGGCTGGCAGTTATTCGCTTTGCGTTATACATGCTGGTGGGTCTGCTTTTTGCCACCAATATTGCCGGCTGGAACCTGGTCTTAATGGTTATCGGACTCAACTTTGTATCTGATCTTTCCGGCATGTACTCTGGCGGTTTACAAACGCCGCTAATCGTTGGCCTCGTCGGTGAAAACGAAATGGCCGAAGCTCAGGGTTTTACAAGCGGCGTATCACAACTAATTACGCTAGTTGCACAATTTGTTGGCTCCGGGCTCCTGCTCTTCATGTCATACTCAGAACTGGCTATTGTCAACGCACTAACCTTCTTAGCAGCAGGCTTACTTTATGCCAACATTGGGACGAACGTTCATAAGCAACAGCCTGAGCAGACAGAAGAGGTCAATGACCAAAACTTCTTTGCCACAATTGGTTCATCATTTAAGCAAGTAAGGCAAGCCCACGGACTTTTAACGATTGTTTTAGTTGTAGCTATGCTTAATGGCTTGCTCAGTTCTGTCCAGCCATTAATTTCAATCGTTATTGCAGGAAACAAAAGCATGCTTATCGGCAGCTATAGTTTCACCATCGCACTTCTAGGAGCCGCTGCCGCAATTGGTTTAGCTCTTGGCAGTGCAGTCGGCACCAAACTCCTTAAAAACACATCGCTTTTCCAGCTATCTTTATTATCTACTATTAGTAGTGCCATTATGGCTATTGTCATCCTAAATAAGAATATCGTGTTCTGTCTTATTCTAATGACCACTCTTGGTTTCTTAGCTGGTACGAGCAGTCCCAAGTTAATGCAATGGTTGGTTATCTCCGTAGATCGCAAAATATTATCTTCTTCAGCAGGGCTTTTAAACACAATCTTGGCAATCGCCGGTCCTTTAATGACGACATTATTTACCACCATAGCTGGTACAATCAACGTTAATTACGCCTTGTACGGTGTCCTAGTACTTAGTGCAATCGTCTTCACTGTTACTTTAATTGTAATGATAAAAGTCAACAAAACAAAACAAGCTGAAATTGCATAAAAATTTATTGATGTTTTTACCTAAAAAATCCAGACCAATCTAACTTAACATAATGTCATTGAACAAAGTTGCTACAGAGAACAGAAACCTAAGGGGCAATTTAGCAATAAATATTGGTGAACTGTAAGCAATATAGGAAAAGGAAAGACTGTCAGTTTAGTCTTTCCTTTTTTCATGGCTAGCCAATTTTACACTTATATTACTTAATAAAGTTATTGTCGGGACGGTCTTTTTGTTTACTTGTGTTTGTTGACATAAGGCAATAATACGTGAGGCAAATTCCAGCACTAGTTTTAATGCATGGTAAACACTCAATGGCTGAACACCTTTCTAAAGGACTTCATGCCATATGCACTCTTCCTCTCAAAACAATTTACCATCAATTAAAGCCAGCTATATCAAGAACCACAGTATTCTTGAATAACAAAAGGCAGTTAGTTCAATGAACTACCTTCCTTCATCTTGCTATATTTGTAATCAATGCTACTTAACAAGTAGCATCATTTTTTCTTTTCTTCAAAAAACGAGTTATTGCCGTATATATAGCAATGACCATAACTACAGATACATAAGCTGTACCTAACATGATTTCTGTGAACCAAAAATCCTTTATTGCGCTCGCCTCATGGACTCCAAAAATCATAGTGCCAAAACTATAATATGCGGAAAAAAGTGTGATCAAAACCAGTCCGACAACTATAATCAGTAATAAACTTGTTAGCCAATCTAAAAACTTTTTAATAGAATTCAAACTTGTCACACTTTCCATTGCGCTATAGTAAACAGCAAATACTTACTTAAAATAGTTTAATTGTAGCAAAAAGCGCTTTTTAGACCAACCCAAATTTAGATATAAGTATCCTTTTGCAAATTATACATATTATGATAATCAGCATTACTTCTGATTAATTTTTCGTGTGTATCAAAGCCGAGAATTCTACCATTTTGTAAAAAGAGAATCTTATCTGCATATTTCACCGCAGACAAGCGCTGAGTTACAAAAATAATTGTTTTGCCTTTGTTTTCTTTCGGTAAATTGTAAAACAGAGTTTGAATTTTATGACTGGCCTGAATTCAAGAATTTTTTAGATAAAATGTCTAGCTTTTTAGTTGCACTTCAATTGGACCTAAGTCCATCTGGAGGGTTTTACTATGGTCAATTTTCCGTTGAACAAAAATTACAGGCACTCAGCTTACATGAGGAGGGCTACAGCACTGTTCTGTGGCTCAAACAATTGACACTGATTCACATCAACTAATTGATACCTAGACGAATACTTACAATTTCAAACTTGACTAAAAGCCGTGGCATCCACCAGTCCATACCACGCAAAGGCAACGGACTGATGGTGGGCTTTCTTTGGCACCTTAAAGTGGAATATGTTCTACGGCTTTGAACAGGCCTTCAAGAACTTACCTTCACCGGAACAAGCAAGCTGAAAGGACTAACCCCGATTTAATATCGGAAGTTAGTCCTTAACCAGAAATTATTAAACTACTTTAATTTCAAGGGGCATATCTATTTTTAGTCTGAATGCTCAATCAAAACATCGCCAAACTATAGCAACAGAATCTGATGAATAATCATGTTAATGCCATGCGGATTCTTTTTACTTCTTGGCCTTATGCCTGACCACGCCGAGGTAGTAGACCGCCGCGAGCAGCAGCGTAACGCCGTAAATGTACTGCGTGCTGATTGCGCCCAGCCGGTCAACCACCAGTCCACCCGCCATCGTCCCGAGCGGTATCATGACGGACAGGATGCTGTCGTTGATGGTCTCGATGCGCCCCAGCACCGCAGATGAGAAGCTGACTTGCACCAGGGCCTCAAAGTCCGTGTTCATCATGGTGAGCCACAAAGAGGAGACGGCCGAGTTCAGCAGGATGAGCAGGACGCTCAGGCCCGCCGTCAGCGGAACCAGGAGGCGGAAGACGCCAGCACCCACAAAGCAAATTGCGATGAACAATTCCATGCTCTTCTTGCCCAGCTTGAAGTGCTGCACCAGGAAGGCACCAGCGATGCCGCCCAGAGACGAGGCCATCAGCAGGCCACCGTAGCCGATTGCCGAGTCATGAACGTAGTTCTGCCCAAAATACGGCAGGCCCACGTCGAAAATGCCGTAGAAGAAGTTGACGACGCACAGCGGCAGAATCAGTTCCAGGATGTTCTTTTCATCCTTCAGCGTCTGCCAGCCGATGCGCAGGTCCTTCCAGTAGGAGCCGGTGAAGTACTCCTCGCTCTCCAAGACGTCCTTGGCCAGGGCGTTAATCTGCAGGCGCCCGTAGGTTAGCAGGGCCAGCGCAAAAACCACGCCGGAGATGACCACGGTCATGCTGATTGACGTTGTCGCAATCAGAAAGGTGGCAAAACCGTCCAGAACTAAGTCCAAAACGCCGTAGGTCACCTCGAACAGGCCGTTGAAGTGGAGCATGTCCTTTTCCGCGACAAACAGCGGCAGCAGTTTGGTTTCGGCCGGGTAAATAATGGTTGAAAGAACCGTGGAGGCCGTGTAAAGAATTAAGACCACGGCGTCAGCCCCGATGCCGCCTTGGCCCAGCTGCAACACCCCCACCACCGCGGCGCTGATTGCGGCCTGAATGATGGTGGAATAGTTCAGCAGCTTCTTCATTGAGATGCGATCAATCAGAGGGCCCAGGCCGAACGAGACCATGTCAACCCCGGAAGTAACGGTCAACAGGACCGCTACCATGAAAGGTGAATGCCCGGTCTCCTTGAAGTACCAGAGCACCGCCATGTAGAACAGACTGTCGGCGATGTTGGTCGTGACTCGGCCAACTAGCAGCTTATAAACGTTTACATATTTTTTACATAACATAATACACTTTTTTAATTATAATCCTTTTCTTATTTTTAATAATACTCATAATCGGTTGGCTATAAATCCATAATGAATTTATACTTTTAAATAAACAAAAAATTCACAGTGGCCAATTTTTAACCACTAATGTACACCCCATATCAAGCAGATTCTCTTTAATCTGCTTAGCACGAGTTAAATTACCAGAAAACAATGCCGAATAATATTTAGCTGATATTATATAAATGATAAAATGAGTGTTTGACTCTAAGCTTTGAAGATAATTTATAGCATTCACTACATTAGCTCCAATTATCCCTATTTTTCCATTCAATCTTATTGTTTGAGAATATTTCCAATGTAAATAGTTAACACAAACGATGGCAAATCTTTCTTTCATAATTTCTGAAATGTTTTTAGATCGTGATATTTTATTAAAGAAAAAGACCATCTTTTTTTCAACAAATTCAATTGGTAAAATTTCAAATGATGTAGCAAACAAAAGTAAAGCTTGAATATTAAAAATCCAGTTACTCTCTTTATTTAAATCATCTATAATGGATTTCTTAAACTTATTATCTAAATCATCTGTAGTTTTTGTCAAAAAAGCAACAGCTATCTGTACTCTTTTTTTAAAATGAATACTAACATTAGCCTTTTTAATCTGCTCGAATGTTGTAACTGCTGCTACAATATCATGATTATTAAATGCAAGTCCAAATTGAGAGGATAATTTTTGTTCTAACCTATTGGAGGGAGGCATGTAAGTATCAGATACTTTATCAAAGAAATAAGATAAGTCTATATTGTGTTTTAGTAGTAATTTTATTAATAAATCACTGCTTATTCTTCTAGTACCATGGATCACACGTGAATACGTACCAGTTGTAATAATGCCAGCAGCCATTTCTTTTCCGGTTAGTCCAAGCTCTTTCTGCATTTCTTTCAATGCTTCACCAATTGTCATAACTAATCTACCTTTTATGGTTATTCTTCATCAAGCTCTATTTTATGTTGATAGCTATTTAACCAGTTCCTTTCTCTAGGAAAGAAAGGAACTCTACCACTAGGATCAGCAATAGTTGTCTTTTCTAAGAGATGTCCTACATAGAATCCAGTAATCTGTGCAGAATAAATAGCTTCTGGGACTCCAGATATTGGCATTGTTACACTTCCTATAGCAAACAAACCTGGTATTTTTGTTCTACCAAATGAATCTGTAACTATAAATCCATTTGATTGCAAAATCTTCAAATTTTTTAAAAAATTAGTAGAACCATTATTTAATTTATACGAGTTATAATCAAATAATAAACCGTCATACCTTTTTTTATACTAATATCAACACCGTCAAATCCGGTAGCCGAAACAGTTTTATTATTAAACCGAGCTATTTTTTATATTCTTGTAAAGATGAAACACTAAAGCCGGCCACAAATCTTGATAAAAGCGAAATTACTTTTGAGTTATAATAAGCTTTTATAGAATAAAGTAAATTTGTCTCATTAGTTTTTACTTCCGATAATTGTTTTAACGCTTCATCTATATTAAATCTAATAGCATCTTTTAAATAAATAACTGACGGTATAGCAATTTTTTCACTATTTTTTATACCTTTTATTATTATATCGTTAATTTTCATAGCTTTGCCTTATCTATTCAGCGTTATTCTTTAATTTTAATTTTAGCATAAGCTCATATTATGTTTGCCTAATTTTCCTATAGGAAACTAAAACTTCTGTCCTGACATCGGTCCATGCGCAGATACCCTGGCGGTGTCCGGGCATCTGCGCTTAACTCCTTCCATGTTCAGATAATACGCGCTAACAAAAAATAAAATGGTAAATTGTAAAATAAAGTTGAACACTTGCCCTGATTAAAAAATAAAAAAAGTCCATTGGACTTCTTTGATAGAATGTAATTAACCCAATCAATTCTAGAAAGAAGTTTCCAATGAACTCCCTTAATTCCTACTCACCAAAAGGGCCAGCATCTTGCTGTGCAAGTCCGCGTAATTATCTAAGTCTTGCGCCAGCAGGGCCAGTCCCTGCGTCAAATTCCGCTAGTCTCAACTGTTCGCCCACCACGGTCAAGTACAAGCTTGAACACGGCCAGATTGCACTCTATCACGGTAAACGGCACCGCTACGATGCGCAAGTGGCGCAAAGACGCTACCAGATAAGGCACTTAAACTGCGGCCGTAAGCAAGCTTTTCTAGCCAAAACCCGCTTCATTAAGTACGTTGAAACGCACTTCTTCAAACAGGGCTGGTCGCTTGATGCCTGTGCCGGTCGCGCCTTAGCCAGCGGCGCCTTTACCCGGAATGAAACAGTCTGCACCAAGACGCTTTACCATTATGTGGAACTTGGTTTATTACAGATTAAGGCAACTGACTTGCCTGAGTGCTTAAGCCGTAAGACGAAAGCTAAACGGGTACGCTGGCATAAACGCCAGCTGGGCCGCAGTATTAGTGAACGGCCTGCTGCTATTAACCAGCGCCGCGAGTTTGGCCACTGGGAGTGCGACTTAGTTTTAGGACATAAAACCAAAGATGACCAGGCCCTTTTAACCCTGTATGAACGCATGACCCGCAAATTCATGATTATCCCGATTAAGGATAAGACGGCTGCCAGCGTCATGGCGGCCTTTAAAACATTGCGCAGCCAATACCAGAAACACTGGCACGAAGTTTTTAAGACCATTACCACCGATAATGGTTCTGAGTTTGCGGATTTAGCCCAGTTAGAAGAAGCTGCGCAGACGCTGGTCTACTACGCGCATCCTGATACTTCTTGTGAGAAGGGCGGGGTTGAGCGGCACAACCGGCTAATCCGGCGCTTCATTCCTAAAGGCAAGTCCATCAAGGATTATGACTTAAGGCAAATCTATGGCATTGAGGAATGGTGCAATAACCTGCCGCGCAAGATCTTAGCCTACCACACACCCGATGAATTATATGAAAGAAGATTAGATTGCATCTATCAGATCAAGTAGGGTGTTCAACTTAAAACTGCAATTTTCGAATTTAAAAATTAGAGATAACATAATTAATTCTATTTGGGTATGATTACTTTTAACAACTCACCAAATACCGGTAATTTAAGCCAAAATTACATAACTGAAAAATGTTATTTGCAGGTAAATAGTTTCCTACAATAAGTGTCAGCACTCTTTATGCCAGCTTCCACTAATATAATTAAATTAATAATAATCTCATATTGCAAAAAGAGCAATAACGGGTGTAATGATATTAGTTTGTATATTCTGCTTTAAATGATGTTAAAAAGCAGCAATCTTGCTACTTAGCAGATATTCGTGCCTCTTATTAAGCCAAACAAGCACCAAATGATTATTTGATTTCTTGATGCTGATTTAGCAACGTTTTTATAAATATGTGTGCAATTTTTTAATAAACCAAACGTTTTTAATTTTCAGAATATATTACAACCCATTTCGTCATAAACTTACTTTTATACACTTTTACCCCAAGGCGAGTTATATATTTTGTTCCTTGTCCAGATCTTTCAATTAAGCCTTTGTTTGTCATATCATTTAAGATTTGGTGTCTCTTCCATTTACTAGAATATAAGTGTTCTAAATCCTTATATGTTACAACTGTCTTATTATTTAAAAGACTATACGTTCCTTGTCAATCCTGAAGTGCTTTATATAGGTAGACATTAATCTAGCTATTTGAAACACTTTTCTCATCACTAAATATTCAACTGCTTTGAAAATTGAAGTTGTTTTTAAATATCTACACAATAAAACTCTTTAACCAGCTTAAGCAAAGAACATGGCATTGATTAAACGGTTATCAGGGATTGGGCAGAACTAGTCCGCCAATACGACTTAGACGCCCTAAAAGTTAAGCATGTTAAGCAAACATATGTTCCTAAATTATAGTCAATTGTGACATGCTTCTATTATGAAAATCACATGGGAATACGCAAGATGATCGCTGTTTTTAAGCTTAACTCGTTGCAAATATATGCGTGGCAGAAACTTTATCAAATAGAAAGTTACGTGGGTTGTTACCAAAATTTAAAGAAGACCACTACCGATGACAAAAAAGCGTCAAAAGAAGCTTAAGCCGACTAGAAAAAGGGGCCATTCGATCATTCTGTATCATGTGGCAAATAAATTAATTGTTTACCTAAAAATATCTAGAACCAGAAATCATCCTAATTTAGAAGAGCACATCTTTGATCATGTGTTTATGTTACACGTGTGCCATATCACATTGACAATCAACCTTTTTATATCTGTTTCTTTCTAAAATTTATGTATTACTGACTTTATGCATACTTAAAATTAAAGACTATTCTTTTTAGAATTCTTTATTCACTAACTTTAGTGCAGCACTAATAGCTTGATCCATGTTGTAGTATCTGTATTGTCCCAATCTTCCACCAAATATTATTTTATTTTGCTTTTTTGCGTAATCATGATATTTATTATATAGATTGTTATTTCTTTTATCATTTAATGGGTAATATGGCTCTTTGCTACTGTCCCAACTATCTGGATATTCATAAGTAATAATAGTTTTATTCTTATTTCCCTGTCCAAATTCAAAATGTTTATGTTCTATTATTCTAGTATAAGGTATAGCTACATCGGTATAATTAATTACGGCATTGCCTTGAAAATTGTCCATAGGTAATTCTCTTGTTTCAAATTTAAGGGAACGATATTCTAGTTTACCAAATTTATAGTTAAAAAATTGATCAATCATACCAGTGAAAATAATTTTGTCATAGTTCTCCAAGTAACTGTTTTTATTAGCCAAAAAGTTGGTATTCAATCTAACTAAAATATTAGGACTATCTAACATTTTTTCTATTATTTGAGTATATCCTCCTATAGGAATTCCTTGATATTCATCATTAAAATAATTATTATCATATACAAATCTCATTGGTAATCTTTTAATAATAAAAGGTGGTAACTCAGTTGGTTTTTTGCCCCATTGTTTTTCCGTATACCCTTTTATTAACTTCTCATAAATATCATGACCTACTAGCTGAATTGCTTGTTCTTCTAAATTTTTCGGTTTTTTGCCGAATAGTTCTTGACTCTGCTTTTTAATCCTGCTGGCGGCCTCTTGTGGCGTTATTGTACCCCATAATTGATTAAATGTATTCATATTGAAAGGTAGGTTATAAATCCGACCTTGGAAGTTTGCTAAGGGGCTATTTATATAGTTGTTAAACTTAGTGAATTTTTGTATGTATTTCCAAATATATTTATCAGAAGTATGAAAAATATGTGCACCATATTGATGAACTTGAATACCATTTTCTTCTTTTGTATAAATATTGCCTCCAATATGGCTGCGTCGATCAATAACTGTAACAAAATTATTACGTTTAGCAGCTTCATAAGCAAATACCGAGCCAAATAATCCCGAACCCACCACTAGATACTTCATTTATGCTATACCTCCAAAAAACTCCCAGGTAACAAGTATTATAACTGATACCTAGGAGTTACTTAAATTTTATCTGAATGATCTACATTTTTCTTGCACGATATTTTGATACTGTCATTATCCCTAATCCTAATATCATTAGAGTAAGGATAAGATCTATGCCATAAGCAATTTTCTTCCAAGTTGGAAGAGAAGTATTTTGACCATCCTCACTGTATACCCAACTATTAACTGTGGTATATAAAATATTATGTAAAGCTCGCTTCATATATTTAATATTCGAAGGAGCATTTTTATAAGTTACCTGATTAGGACCCCCTGCAAAAGTAGAGAGCATTGCATCAACTCCATTAGGCAATGAAATATCTGCATTCATAAAACCATGACCATTACTTCTGAAAAAGTCAGAAACTATAAATCCTCGAAATCCCCATTCTTTTCGTAAAATTTGTTGATTTAAAGCTTTATTTTCTCCAACCCATTTATTTCCTAAAAAGGCCCAAGAAGCCATTGCAGCGTTGGCATGACCCTTTTTGACAGCAATTTCAAATGGCTTTAAATAATTTTCTCGAATTGACTGTTCAGTAGCCCAAGCAGAAACCATTTTACCATTTGAATCATACATGGCGAAATGCTTAATTGTTGGGTAAACTCCTACGCTTTTTGCTCCTAATACAGAATTTGCTGCAGTATAGCCCGAAAGAATTCCATCTTCTGAAAAGTACTCATAATTCCTAGCTGTAAAAGCTGAACGATGGGTGTTCATACCTGGAGCATACCACCCGGAAGAACCCATTTCCTTTGCCATTTGACCCATAATTTTACCGTATTCATATGCTAACTTCTTACTCCAAGTATTTGCTATAACTACTTCAATAGGGAACCCTATTGAACCAATATGGGTAAAATTATTATTAATTGCAGCTGGACCATCACTGTCTACATTTTGAACTTTACCAATTGCAGGTATCGCTGGGGTCTGGTATCCTGCTAGAGCAATAGTGTTCGCCATCTCTTTCACAGTCAATTGATCAAGGAGTTTATTCCACTTGGGATCATCATAACTCTTGCCTCTTAGGTCAGTTAATTTCAAGCCATAATTTTTATTTGTAACAGGTCGCTTATCATTCTTATTTAGATACCTCTTAGGATTATAATTTGCATTTAAATGATAATTATTTAGATATTTTTTAGGCATATAAAGATTATGCGGTTGACTTGTAGCTTTTTTATAATTTGCAAAATGATCTTTACGTGAGAGATAAGTAACAGTCCCTTCAGAATCCTGCAAAAGATTTTTTGCTGCTACCTTGTCGTTCTTCCTTTTATTATTTTTATTATAAATTTCAGTTTTGTGCACTTCATAATTCTTGCTTGCAATTACATCATGTGAATTTTTATTAATTGAAATTTCATATCTCCCTTTTTCTAAGATATAAGCACCTTCTCCTTTTTCATCGTATGAAGCCATATCTTGCTCATTAATAGTAAAAGTTATCTTTTGTGTTTCTCCCGGTTGTAATTCCTTAGTTTTGCGATAAGATATTAAATTTGCACTTGCCTTTTCTATTCCACCATTCTTATATGGTGGATTATAATAAACTTCTATTACATCTTTACCGGATACATTACCCACATTTTTACTCTGCACACTAAATCTAATAATTCCATTTTTTACTTGTAAATTGCTCATAGTCTGTTGAAACTTGGTATAACTTAGCCCATAACCAAATGGAAATTGGACAGTTTTACGATAATTTATTTTTTGCTCCTTGGCGGCAGTTTCATAAAACTTATAGCCTACATATATATTTTCTACATAATTAATAAATGCAGGAGAAAATTTTTGTGCTTTTCCAGCATTAAAACCATGTACAGTCATATCTTGCAATTTTTTATTTGCATAATTTGTCTTCTCAGCATTGTAATAGTATGGGGCTTTTTTGAGATTATAAACAAATGTATCAGTTGTTCTTCCAGACGGACTGACTGATCCATTAAGAATTTTACCTAAAGCTTCGAACCCAATATTGCCTGGTCCTGGAGCCCAAATTACGGACTTTATTTCGGGATGTTCGTTTACAAATCCTAATTGAAAAGGATATGCACCATTATATAAAATAATAACTTTTTTAAAGTGATGACAAACTAAATTGACCATATTTTTTTCAGTCTTAGATAATTCAAGATAATGTTGACCCTTATTAAAATCTTTGTAATCTTTAGAATTTTGCTGATATGGTACTTTAGACATATCTTGCGGTATATCATTTGCTCCCTCACCAGCTAACCGAGAAAGAGTAATAACAGCAGTATCAGAAAATTCTTTTGCTTGATTGATCAATTTTTTAGAATATTTATTAGCTGGTGGTTCTGGTAAATCCCAATTTTGCTGCTTAATAGAGACAGCAGCACGACTTTTAGCATAATTTTTATAAAATCTATTCAAATTTTTATTTAGCGCGAAGCCACCATCTTCAAGACCTTTTTCTAAACTAACTATTGGATATAACTCATTAATACCGCCTGAACCAGCTCCACCATATATAGGATTTATTGATGACCAACCAAACAGATTTAATTTTTTAGTTTTCTTTAAAGGTAATAAATCATCATTATTTTTTAATAATACAAAACCATTTTCAGCAATATCCTCAGCTACTTTTTTAGCTTTATTTGTGGTTGCAACTGAGACTTTTTGAGTACTATCTGTTGCTAAAGTTATTAGCGTAGACATTGGTCCAAAAATGATTCCATTAATAATTATGATTACACCTGCAAAAGTTACTAACCATGTTAAGCTTCTAATTAATTTTCGAGTTGGCTTTTTCTTTTTTTTAACGCCCATGGTAATAATTGTCGCCAGTATCAAAATGATCAAAACGCCAATTAAATATGGGGATAACCCTTTCAATACTCCAATAAGATCATCGATTTCAAAAGTAACCATCTTACTTACTCACTTTCCTTACATCATACTTTAGTGACCTTTTATCATCTGCAATCGCTTACAATGTGTATAGTAAGACAAACAAGCAAATAAACAGCATAAATTACATTTTCTGTAAAATTTGATACACAATTTGTAATGGCATTATCCTAGCGGCAATAAATACTTCGATTCTGATTTAATCTATATACTGTAATTTGTACTTCAGCAATACTTATTAGTTAAAACCATACAATTTATGTAGCAAAGAATACACCCACGAAGCTATCTCTCTACCTAATTTACCAGGAAGATTAACTCCTTTTCCTAATAACGTATTTTTAAAATTTTTATACAACAAAGGGTCATTGACTTTCAAATATTGCCAAAGTTCATCCTTCAAATTTAAGTAATAGTTAGAATTACCTCGGATTAATATTATAGAAGAAATAGTGGTAATAATTTTTAAATAGTCTCGCATATATCGACCCAAGTCAGTATTCTCGTTTATATTATTCTTATAAAATATAATCATCATTTTATTAATAGTTAGTTGTTGGTCAATTCTTTTTAACATAACGTTTTCATTTACGGACTGATCACTTCGGCCAATATAATAATGATAAAGATTAATATCAAAATAATATATTTTATTAACATATATTAATGGTTCAAACACATACAAATTATCTTCATAAAATATATGCTCAGGTAATTGCAAATTGGCTTTAATTAAAACTTCAGTCCGATAAATTATCGCATGTATCATTAAATATTGATCAATTGGTAATTTGACCTGATCCCAACCAAAAAAACAGTTTTGTGGTAGCGTTGTAAAGCGTATAATTTTTTTATGAACGGCGTTAACCTTATCATACATGTAATTGCAAATTAACATGTCAACTGTTTCGTTCTCCTTATCAAATCGCTCTAATAAATCTAAGAGTTTTTTTAGAGCAACAAAATCTAGCCAATCATCACTGTCAACTATTTTAAGATATTTACAATTAACATACTTCAACGCTGCATTAATTACTCCACCATGTCCCTTATTTTTTTGATGAATCGTTTGAACATGACTGGGAAATTGTCTAGCATACTGATCCATAATTTCTGGTGTTCGATCTTTCGAGCCATCATCCACTAAAATAATTTGTAACCTTGCTTTTTCTATCAATAATGAATTTACACATCGTTCAAGGTAATCTTCTGAATTAAATGCTGGTACAACTATTGTTAGTAATTTTTTCAAAATAAATTTCCTTAATAATTAGTTTTTCATAACAATAAATTTCATCATAGGCCAGTTAATGATAACTTGTGCAATAATATTAAAAATATTAGCAATAGTAACTGAAAATCCATGAAAATACGGAGTCAAACACCCAATAATATACGGTGGTAAAATTACAGACACCAGACCTGCAAATAAAACTGTGATAATATACCAAAACAATTTCCATTTACCAAAACTAGCTCCAAAAACTACATTTCTTTGTACAAAGTAATTAACTATCTGTGCACATATATATGATAAAACAAAAGAATAAAAGCCACCAATACCACCAGAAGCTGGCTTACTATAATCAAAAAGCCACCAATTAAAAGGTGAAGTAAAATTTTTGAAAAATAGCAGAGAGCTTAACCACAAAACTACAAAATTAGTTATCGTAGCACAATTGCTTAGAAGGTTAAAAGCAATAAATTGGTAAAAGGTAGGATGATTAAGCTGCCAAATCAAAATACTATGAATTAATCTGTTATTTTTATTTTTAAGCAGCCATTTCGTTAAGCCATCATTATTTTTCTTTAAGAGACTAATGTCAAAATCATACTTAGTATTTTTCATTGTAATTATTCTTACTCCTTCTTATTTCCAAAAGTAAGAAGTTCTTTTTCGCCTTTTTGTAATAAAAAATAATCTTTAATCACGCGACCAAATCCATACCAAAAATGACCATTAATTATAAAAAGAATATCCTTTACCATTGCTTCGTCTATTAGGCCGCCCGTCATTTTAGCAATTGCCCTAAAAGGCATATTATAATTAAACAAAAAGTTCAAGTTTGGTTTTCCAGCTTGTAAGCTTTGAACAATCTTCTTCTTCAACCATTTTGCTATAAAGCGACCAATCCAGCTCTTACAATAATACATATCTGATATCGTATTATTAACCGATAACTCTTGGTTTTTTTCTAATTTATTATTTGGAAGTTCACGACCATACAGTTCTCTAAAATCTTTTGTCGTTATTTTTTTTAAATCAGCTTTTTTATATTTATCATAGCTAGCAAATTTTTTAACTACCGGATTAATACCATTATTGATTTCAAAATTTCCTTGACAACAAATGTCTTCCACATTTTTACCTATCATAATTTGATAAATACCATTTTCAGTTTGCCAATTATTGGTATTTATATCAAAAAAGCGGAAAGTTTTATCATCAAATGGAATAGTGACAGTTTTTGTTTCATTAGGGGCAAGTTTAACTTGCTTGAAGCCCTTCAGTTCTCTACTTGGTCTAATTAATTCAGAATCCTTTTTACCAATATATAATTGCACAGTTTCTATTCCGCTTACTTTTCCGGTATTTTTAACAGTAACATTAACTCCCCGATTAGATATCTTTAAATTACTTATGAAAAATGTTGTGTAACTTAATCCATAACCAAATGGATACGCCACATTTACTTTTGCTGTTTCATAATATCGATAGCCAACAAAAATACTTTCTTTATAAAAGACATTTGGCTTTTTTTGTGGAAATTCATTGTTAAAAGGAAGATCGTTTTCTTCAATTGGATATGTTTCAGAAAGACGTCCTGAAGGATTGTACATACCAGTTAAAACCTGCCAAACTGCACTTGCACCGGCTTCACCTCCCAAATATTCGTGGACTACTGCATCTACTTTTTTAGCCCACGTCATTTCTACTACTGAGCCCGCTGATAATACGACTACTATTTTTTTCTTAGTAGCCGCTAAAGCATCCAACAAAATAAGTTGGTTCTTGGGAATACGTAAATTTAGTCGATCTAAGCCCTCCGATTCTGATGCTTCATTTAAGCCTATATTTAAAATAACAATATCACTCTTTTTTGCTAAACTAATAGCCTTATTAAGCAGCGCCTCATCCTCTTTATCATTGCGCAGATAGCCTTGTTCGTAACCTATTATTTCAACAGGATAGTTTTTTGCAGTACTAAATAAGCTTTCGACGTTTTTGCTATTAACTAATGATGACCCTGAACCTTGATAACGAGGATTTTTAGCAAAATCTCCAATTAAAGCGACTTTATAATTCTTATTTAATGGTAATATAGAGTTTTTGTTTTTCATTAACACAATACTGCTACAAGCTGCTTCTCTAGCAACTTCATGCTGGTGTAACCAATCAATTTTTATGTTAGAGTCCCTTTTACTATTTAGCACCACATTAAGATATTCTTCGACTCTTTTATCTAATTGTTTTTCATCCAAATTGCCACTTCGTACCGCTCTGATAATTTGTTCAGCCGCCAGGTTTCCAACACCTGGCATTTCTAAGCTAGACCCAGCCTTAATCGCAGCAACATGATTATTGTCACCACCCCAATCACTCACTACATATCCTTTGAATCCAAATTCCTTTCGCAAAATTTCATCAAGTAAATGCTTATTCTCATTTGCATATATACCATTTACCTTATTATATGAAGACATGAGCGACTTAGGGTGTCCTTCTTTAATTGCAATTTCAAAGTTTGTAGTGTAGATTTCTCGTAACGCTCTTTCATCTACAACTGAATTAGAAGCCATCCTTCTAGTTTCTTGGCTATTAACAGCAAAGTGCTTAGGTGTGGCTATGGTACCATTATATTGAATACCTTTAATCAGGCTAGCAGCCATTTTACCAGCTAGATAGGGATCCTCACTAAAGTATTCAAAACTTCGACCACCACGTGGGTTCTTTTTTATATTTAGAGCTGGACCTAAAATTTGATCAACTTTTTGAGCCTTAGCTTCTGTTGCCAAAGCCCTTCCGACCTTTTCTACTATTTTTTGATTCCAAGAATTAGCCAAAGTTGCCGTTGCGGGGAAGCAAGTAGCCGGTTCACTTGCAGATATCCCCAAATGATCTCCAGGCCCTGATTGTTTTCTTAAACCAAAAGATCCATCGGACAAAAAAATTCCATAAACTTTGTCTTTAATCCTATTTGTTTCCCATTCAGAATGTCCTGCAGTTAAAATTGCTTTTTCTTCTAATGATAACTCATTGATTATTTTTTTAACGCTTTGCATACATCTCACCACCATCTTTGTTAATATTTAGTTTAATATTTTTGTAAGCGATCTATTTAGTGATATACATATTTTGCTAAAGATTTTGCATAATTTGATTTGTCTAAAAGAAAAATTGTTTTTACAATAAAGTATATATTGAAAGAAAGTGACTAATTTATGAGGGTAGCCATCGTTGAAGATAACAAGTTTGAATTAAATAAACTACTTGGTTGTTTCAGACAGTATGAACAAGATCATAATATCCAAATTGATATTATAACTTTCAATAACGGATTAGAATTTATAAATCATTACTGTAATAATTTTGATGTTATTTATTTTGATGTTCAAATGCCTGAAATGGATGGAATGACTGCCGCAAAAAAAATCAGAAAAATTGATTCTGACGTAATTATTGTCTTTGTTACTAATTATGTTCAATATGCTATCGAAGGCTATGAAGTTAATGCTGCTGATTTCCTTTTAAAGCCTGTAAACTATTTTAGTTTTAACGAACACTTTAAAAAAATTGAGAAAAGATTCCTTCATAGAACAAATTCAATGATTTTTGATACACTTGAAGGAACATATAAAATATTGCTTGATGACCTTTACTATGTTGAAAGTGAAAAGCATTACTTACATCTTCACATTATTCAGGAAAAGGAACTGCAATTAGATATACTTGATTCCACTAAAAACATGGAACAAAAATTAGTTCCATATGACTTCTTTCGTTGTAATAATGGCTATATAGTAAATTTAAAGCATGTAAGCCAAATAAACGGTAATTTACTTAAAGTTGGCCCTTATCAGTTACAAATCAGTCGTCCTCGTAAAAAAGCATTCATGCAAGCTTTTACTAACTATTTAGGAAATTCAATTAACTAAGATGGAATCATTATATTTATCAAATATACCTCGCTTATGGACAGCGACTGCAGAATGGCTAGCTTGTGTAGTAATGATTTTACAGTTGCCCAATAGAAAAATTCGTCGTCCTGTATGGTTATATTTATCATTTTTTGGACTTGGACAAGTATTCTTACAGTGGTTTGCTGGAAAATTAGCATTAATTTTTTGGATAATCGGTATGCTAATTAATATTCTGTGGATGTTTATCACCGTTAGCGTTTGTGAAAAATCAACTTGGCAAGTAAAAATCTATCATACTAGTAAGGCATTTATTTATGCTGAATTCGTAGCATCAATTTCTTGGCAATCTTTTTGTTACGTAGATTTATATCTAAACCAACAAATACATTACATAATTAGGCCAATATTTTTAATAATTACTAATTTATTACTATTTTTTATTATCTATTACTTGCAAAAGATTAAAAGTAACCAGTATGCAATTTTGAATGTCAACTCAAAATCTGCTTTAAATAGTGTTCTAGTAGGAATAATTATTTTTACAGTAAGCAACATGGGATTCTTTATTAAAGCTAATAATCCAGTTCTAAACAACTCAAACGCGGTATTCATGATGAGAACCTTTGTAGATCTTTGTGGAATATTACTTTTTAATTTACAAGAGAATCAGCGATATGAACAATATCTGCATAATGACCTAATTCAAATGAATAGTATGTTCCAATCCCAGTACGAACAATATCAAGCATATCGGGAAAGTGCTGAAACGGTTAACTTACGGTTCCATGATCTAAAACAACAGTTAGATATAATTGCACTGGAAAATAATTCTAAAAAACGTTTGGACTATATTAATTCCTTACAAGCTGAGATTAAAGAATTTAAGGCCAATATTAAAACTGGAAATTCTATTGTAGATGTAGTATTAACCAGAAAAAATGCTTATTGCATAAAAAATGATATTACTTTTACTTGTATTGCAAATGGAAAATTACTTAATCAAATTGATACTATGGATATTTGTAGTTTGTTAGGTAATAGCTTAGATAATGCTATTGAAGCCGTAATGAAAATTCCTGACAAACAAAAAAGACTTATTGACCTTCGAATTTTTAAAAAAGCTAATTTTGTAATTTATTCAATCAGAAATTTCAACATGATTGCACCAAAATTTAAATCAGACGGCCTACCTTCTACTACCAAAAAAGAAACCAAAACACATGGATATGGGTTAAAAAGCATCCAATATATCGCTGAAAAATATGATGGGACTCTTACTTTGACAAATAAGAATGATTGGTTTTCCTTAACACTTATAGTTCCTTATCAATATTTATCAACTAATATGGATTAGTCCTGATACAGCGAAAATTATTAAATTTGAAGATATTGTTACTTCTTTAAGTTAAGTGGAGAATTAGCAGGCGGACATTGGAAAAGCTAATGCTAGTTCGGTTGAAAAAATTAAAAACAAGGCTATTAGATTAAAAAGCATTCAATTATACTCCATAGTATGGTACAACAAACAAGGCTCATATTAAAATGAGATTTTAAGTAGAAATACTAATGAATTTGGAATATCCAAACTATTCAAAAAATGTTTAACATAATTGTCAGCCATTTATTTAGTAGGATCAGTGTTTAATTAAAATTTATAATACTACTTAGTTAGTTCATTTTTTCCTATAAATTTTTTGTTCTCAGAAATAGATTGTCAAAGATAATATATAGAAAAATTCTCTTAGTTCTACTGTTACTAAAATTATCAGTGCAAACTTTAATTATTTTGCACCGTAAATTTGTTTATTGCACCGAAAAATATTTATTACCACACAAAAAATTAGCCTTAACTTATCTGCGCGAAATACTGATAGGTCAAAGCTAATCGAGTCAAATGATTCTTCTGAATAAGACTATTATTCAAGCTCACATTGCCATATAGTCATCTGGTTTTTATCTTTTTAAAGAAATGAAAGGCAGACATAAAAAATAAGATAAATACCAAATACGAAATTAATATTCCCCATGTTAATGAAAAATTAATGTTTAAGGAATGCTCATTCATATTCGTAATTATTTTTAGTCCTAATGCGGTAGTCTTGATACCTGAACTGTTAATACTAAACAGCTCTATAATATAATCAATCATAAATGCAACCAGATATATACTACTTCCAGCATCAAAGGCTTTATAATAATTCATGATTTTTCACATCCCTTTTTTAAAACAAAGATTAAAATAATTAACAAAAAGACTGTTAATGTACAGTAATCTGATTTTTGCTATAAACAATGTCAGAAGAACTATCACACTTGCTATAAGCTAAAAAATATAGTTTCATCATACTACCTTACTCTTTCATAAAAACCCCCTAAGATTAATACATTAAAAGTCCAGTAGCAGCATTAAGTCATAAAACAAGTTACTAGTTATAAAACGTTTCTAATAAAATTGTGCAGACTATTATTTTATAAATTTTTAGTTGCTTAATAATAGCATCAAACAAATCTTAAATCAACAAAATAAAATTAATAGTATATTTTGACTAACATACTTATTTAATATTGACTTGTAAAAACGTTAGTAAATAACTATCTACCAAAATAGTATTATAAATCTTCCTAGAAAGTACATTATCGAGCAAAGCTGTTGCTTCATCTGCTAGCACAACCGGGCGCCTAAAGAATATGGCTCTAGCAATCTCCATTCTGCACTCGTGGAACACGATTAAAAACGTATTCTGTAGCATGTGCATAATTATGGCTTTATAATTTATCCTATCAATGACTTATCCCTGTGATAAGCTGCTAGTAGGCTTTTTACTGCATAAAAAAGAGAACATCTTACTATTGCTCCTTATAATAAATACTAACTCTACTCAATATTTTTATAAGGTTTGAAGATGTCCTCTTTTAGTAAATATATTAATTTGTTCTCACTATTAAAGACCAAAACATTGTTTTGAAGATGTACATCTCACAGTCTTGTTACGGCTAAAACAATAATTGAATTACTCAAGGTGTAATCTTTATTGATAATTAAATGTCAATATATTTTTTAGACCTTTTATTTTAATCATAAATTTTGTCGAATAATTCTTCAATACTTATTCTTCCTATTGAGCATTGAATATGGTGTTGTAATAGCTCTAAAAATAATGCTTTTAGGTCATCTTGATTATTTTCAGAAATAGGTATCAAGATTAAGTTATCGGGTAATTCTTCATACTTTAAATTACTTAGAAATCCCATAAGCTCTTCAGTTTTTTCAACTTTCAAGTATTGTTTATCTGGCTTTTTATTATCAAAATCTTTATTTATAGCTCCATCTTTTAGAAACAGGACTCGATCCGCATAAGTTTGTAAATTCGATAATAAATGTGAAGCCATAATAATTAGCTTTTGTTTCTCTTTTAAATTAACAAGCACTTTTGAAATTAATGCTACGTTTTGGGGATCTAGTCCATTCATTACCTCATCTAATAACATAACAGGAGTATCAGCAGCCACAACCATTGCAAAACATAAACGTTGCTTCATTCCTAATGAATAGGTCTCAACTTTATGATCAACATAACTACTCATATTCAGTTCGTCGATAATTCCATTAACGGATTTTTCAGGCTTATTCCATAAGTCCGCATAAAGTTTTAAATGATCTCGTCCAGTCATAAATGGAAATAATTCACTTTGATCGGGAAAAGCACATATCTGTTTATGTAATTTAACAATATCATGCTCATTTTTATAGCGCATCCCATTATATTCAACAAAACCTTTTTGAGGTGTAAGGTTATGCAAAATAATATTAATTAAAGTAGATTTACCTGTACCATTGGGTGCAACTAATCCAATGATTTGTCCCTTTTCAAAGGCAAGAGATAAATCAGTAAAAATCTTTTTTTCACCAAAATTTAGAGTTAAATGATTAATTTTTAACATTGCATTTCACCTCATTTAATTAAAGGTATTTTCTTTATCCTATAAATTAACAACATAACTAGTTCAATAGCTAAAACTGTTAGTACTAAAGGCACAATTCCGGCATTGAAGCCCCATCCTGGAGTATCCATTAAATAAGATAAGTTGCCAGATAGGCTATCACCAATTGTAAAATACGTGGTTGGCAAATATTGTAAAAATGGATAAACAAAACCCATTCCCGATGAGAAATACAGTACCTTCCCAGCCACCGCAAATAAACTGGAAAGAATTTCTGCAACGTATTCATTTCTGCTTAATAAAGATATCAAGAGTGTTAAACGGATAAATATAAACACAATCAGTATTGCAAAAATACTCAGCTGCAAATAATACTTTCCTAATGTTAAATAAGTAAATGGCACTTTAAAATATAGTCTTCCCATATAAAAAGTAGTCCTTAAATTAAATGATCCCAGTCCATATTTGGGAGCAATACATACTACTGCTATAATAAACGCCATCAAGAAATCAAGCAGGACGCCAATCTCAACTACTGCGGTTTTTAGCCACAAGATAGTACTTTTGCTTAGGGGAATATTTTTTACTACCGTACGATATTTATAATCATTAGTAAGAATATCAGCTGCAAAAAAGATAACAATTATTATTAAAATTAAAGTTGTCCAACCAGATAAAGAGTTTTGAATTCGCTGCAGTGCTGTTCTTTCTTCCAACACGTTCTTATTTAATTTTGCTTTACTAGCTAAAAGTGCATTATAAAGGTGATAAGTTTGTTGATAGCCATAATGTCCATTTTCTTGATAAATTCCATCATGTCCATACTCAACTGGATACATATAATTTTGATTTTCTTCAACGAAGATCAAATTATCAACATACTTGTACCACTTACTAGAATATAAAGCATACTCTTTCCAGTCATTTGCTTTTAATGCTGCTAATCTTTTTTTATCATATTTAAGTATTGTAGGATAGGTTGCAATCGCATCTCTTGCACCTACACTTGGATCAAACTTAAGCCCCGGCCTTTTTGTTTTTGCATATTGTTTTTTAGCACTTTTAAGAAAGGCAGTATCATTCTTATATTCTTTTTGAATAGAGTATGGATCAACACGATTAATGACATGATGATTAGGTACACTTACCAGGCCAAAATATAGAGATAACAAAGCAGTGGCAATATATAATCCGATATTTTTAGGATTAACAAAAAAGGCTTTTAATTGAGAAATAAAATAATGCCATCTCATCTTACTCTCCTCCCTTTATTGACCAAATAACTAAAACAACTCATAAATATTAGTGACCAAATCATTAATATTAGTGCACCAGTACAACAATTTAAGAAATTCAATTCGGTTGTATTAGCTACCGTTCCATTAAAAACATTAGTAATATTTAGATATGATGATGGTAGCCAAAAAAGATATTTGCTAATGGTGCCAGGAAGATAAGAAATAGCATAAACTAGCGTACCTATTAAAGTTGTTAAATAAACATTCTTAGTTAGTTGATTAAGAAATAAAGTCAATGATGTGGTAAATAATACAAGCAGAACAACATATACCAAAAATAATAAACAATAAGCCCATAATGGTATTGCGAAAATTTTATTAAAGTAAAATACATTAGGATAATTTAACGTAACAAAACCATTACGCACACCCGCAAAAATATATGCAGCTATAATTCCTATTAACACAGGGATGATAGTTAAGACAATATTGATTGTAGTTTTCCCAGAAATTTCATCTTTATTTCTATAAGGAATATTTTTCAAAAGACTGCTATGTCGTAATTTCAATATCCAAACATCATTTGAAATAAAAAGAATATAAAGGAAAATGAGGCTTCCTAGCATGGACAAAATATAAACTAAATATGTTGAAGATGCTTTAGAGTTCATCACAACTGGAACGTGATGCTGATAAAGGTATTTATATGTAGCCAATTTTTGGTAAAGCTCATATTTAGGCGGTACATTAAGAGTCTTAGCACCTTTATAATTGTTCTTATAACCGTCGAGCATTGTCTCAATTAGATTTTCCGATCCTTTTAAATAAGTCTGTGGCTCAGAAAACTCTTCACCATTTTGCAAAACAGCAATATAAGCTGATTGTTTGCATAAATTTGCATAAGTTTGTTTATAATCTTTTTTTCGAAGAGAACTACTATCAAAATAATCTTCATTTACTTGTACAGATTCATAGTAGTCCCGCCATTGACGATAGCCATCGCCAATTTTTTGAGTTTCCACTACAAAGAGGAAGAAAGTCATAGAAATTATTAATAAACAGACTAAAAGAAAGTTCTTTTTCGATTTTATTGCAATTTTAAAATTAGCTTTAAAATAGTATCGATTCATAATAACCACCTTTTAGTATAAAAATAACTAACCCGTTTGCCATTTTATTTTATGAGTCATTATATTTAGAATTGAGTTAATATAATTTACTTTCCGATTTGTAAAAAATCCCTTAGTTATTATTTCCAAAAGCTTTGATTAGATTTATAAATTAATCTAAAGCTGCAATATGTTACAATGGACTAAAACATGACCGAGTACATATGCCAATAGTTTTTGACATAGCCTTTTTAATCTATGAAATAGCTTAACTTTCTTCAACCTTTAAATCTAACAAAGCAGATCCTATCTTTACCTATGATCTTCTAGTTTTAACTCATAAACAAATATTTTAAAATCTTAAGAATTATTAGTTCTTTAAAATTTACTATTTAATTATACTATCATAATTTAATATTTCAATAACACTTTTATAATTTTGATTAAACTTAGTGCACAAAAAAGCGGGCAAAAAGCCTGCTATGTCAACCTAAAAGCCTACCTAAAAGTTTTTGCGCGGAACACAGCTAAAATCGTGTTCCGTATTGTGTGCATAATTATCTTTAATAAATAAAAAATAACCTTAACTTACCAACAGAAAACATTGATATATCAAGGTTATTTTACTAATTTTATTCTTCCGAATGCTGACTAGAGGATTCGAACCTCCGACCTCATCATTACTAATGACGTGCTCTGCCAACTGAGCTAAGTCAGCATTGTCATATCTCGACAACGATATTAATTAAAACATATTCTACTAGTTTACGCAAGCATTTTTTGACTTTTTCTCAGTTTTTGTTATAACTAAGCTTTGGTAAACTTTTTAAGAGTATAATATAAAGATAGATTCAGAATGGAGTGGATGTAATGGCAAATTTAGCCTCGATTAGCGCCGAATTCCCCTGGGTACTACGAATTTTAGTTGCCTCCTTGTGTGGCGCACTGATCGGTTATGAACGCGCAATTCAAAGAAAAAGTGCTGGAGTGCGGACGCATATTGTAGTTGCCTTCTCGTCTGCGCTATTTATGATAGTTTCAAAATACGGCTTTGGCGATTTACTAAAAATGTCTGATGTTGCTCTGGACCCTTCCAGAATTGCTGCGCAGATAGTTTCAGGTATTTCATTTATCGGTGCCGGCACAATTTTAATCAAAAAGCAACAGATCTCCGGCTTAACCACAGCTGCGGGTATCTGGGCTACGGCAGCCATCGGAATGGCAATTGGTTCTGGCCTTTATTTTATCGGAATTTTAGCTACTGCCTTCCTTTTCGTCATTCAGATGATGTTTCACGATGATACTATCATTGACAAAATCATCATGCATATCAGGTTTAATATTCAAATAGAAGCTGTTAACAAACCTAATATCTTGCATATCATCGAACAGGAATTGCAAACAAATCATGTTGAAAATGTTTCTGTCAAGATTCTTTTTGTCAGTGATGAAAGAATTATCTTTTTTGTAGACGGCATCATCAATAATAATATTAATGAAAATGATATTATCATGGCTCTGCGCAAATATCCTGACATCAAGCGGATCAGTATTGCTAGTATAGATAAATAAAGTTATATTTTTTAAGCAATAGTTAATTCTATTGTTTTTTTTGCATTATTTTTATCTAAATTGCACAAACTTACTACAATATTAATATCAACTTTTATTACGAAAGGAGAATTTATATGGCCGGACCCTTGGATTATTTACGCTGGCGTGGTGACTTAAGCTTTAAAGAAAAGCCATTTAATAGTGTTGATGCTTCACTGCTGTCATCTATTGCTTATTTGCCGGCCGACAGTTCTGCCACCAATCATACTCTAGGAGAAGTAGCGGAAAAATTGCGGAACTTGTCTTCTTTTCAACATCAAATGTATGCCGAGACTGCAACTGAAGTTATGTTGTTACCGGAAAGTCCTAGAATCGGCAACATCAAGATTCTAGATTGGACAGACAGACTGGAAAAGGAGCCTCACCCATTACAATTTACTGCTGCTACCTTTCTAATTGATACAAAAACTATAGCTGTCGTTTTTCGTGGAACTGATGGCACTATGATTGGCTTAAATGAAGATATGGGTATGAATTACCTGCCTGAGATTTATGGTCAGGAGGTGGCAGCTAAATATTTAACAGAAATAGCACATAAATTTAGTGATCAACAAATTTACCTTTTAGGCCATTCAAAAGGAGGTAACTTTGCTCAATTTGCTTTAAGTGCAGTTGAGCCTGAAATTCAAAAACGGGTAATCAAGGCGATTAGTTTCGACGGACCGGGCTTTTTCCATAAGGTATACATGAGTCCTGGTTTCATTTCCTCCATGTCTAAAATGAAAACCTACATTCCCCAGAATTCAATCTTTGGTGCAATGCTTGACCATCCGGAACAAACTCTGGTTGTCAAAAGTACCGTACCAATGCGCAACCAGCATGACCCTCGCCGCTGGTCAGTAGGTCGCGACAGTTTTACTCTAGCCGATGGTCTTTCTTCCAGTAGCCGCGTGATCAGACATGCTCTAATTAATTTCAATAATTCGATTCCCGATCAAGAAAGAAACGATGCCTTTTCTGATCTTTTCGAGGCTTTTGAAAATTATGACATTGATGAATTAAACCAACTAACTAGTAACAAAATAGTAGGAACCTACCGCTTTGGTCGCGCCTTTTTATCCCTTGAACCCCAGGAACGAAAATTGTTAACTCAAGTGTTAAGCAATATCTGGAATTCCTATAAAAAGAATATGACTTTACCCTTAATGGCCAGCAACTACGACCTTTATCCTAAAAGTAATGATTCTAATAAAGCTCCAGTGTTCTATGAATTTTACGATCATGATCGACCGAATCTAAAATTACCAGAGAGTATTCGCCGTAAATTGCGATAAATTGTTTCATGTGTAACCCAAAAAAGAGATTGAGAAAACCGTTAGTCTTCTCAATCTCCTTTTTATTTATTAATTAAAAAATTAATTCTTCATTTTATCCTTAACGTCATCGACTTTGTCTTTGACGTTTTCAGTAGCTTCTTGTGCCTTATCTTTAACGTCGCCAGCAGCTTGTTGAACTTTGCCTTTGACTTCTTTAGCTTTGCCAGCTACTTTATCTTTAAAACCTTTATCAGCCATCTTAATCGATCCTTTCCCAAAAAATTAGCGAAAAATTTCTATTCACACCTTAATAGTACAATTTTGTATAATTATTGTCATTAAAAACGCCTTATTTTTTGTTAAAAGATATAGAAAAGCAAAAAGCCATAGCTTTTTACTATAAATCACCATGGCTTTTATTCTTTCTTATTCGTTAGGCTGATCATGACTATAATCGAGATTAGAAAAGCGATTATAAGGTTTAGAAAACATTAATTTTACTGTTCCCCTGCTACCTGAACGGTTCTTTTCAATAATAACCTCAACTTCGCCATTATCATCTTCGGCAGAAACTTCCTTATTTTCCTCGCCCTCTTCTTCATCGCGATAGTAATCATCACGGTAAAGAAAAGAGACAATATCGGCATCTTGCTCAATTGAGCCGGATTCACGAATATCAGATAAGACAGGTCTCTTGTCCTGCCTTTGTTCAACTGACCGCGACAATTGCGACAAGGCAATAACAGGTACATGAAGCTCCTTGGCTAATTTCTTCAATTGCCGTGAAATAGCCGAAACTTCCTGCTGGCGTGATTCACTGTGCGGACCTTCAATTAACTGCAGGTAATCAATTACAATTAGGCCTAAATTGCCTTTCTCTTTAGCTAAACGGCGAGACTGTGCCCTAATCTGACTCATCTTAATTCCCGGTGTGTCATCGATATAAATATTGGCCGTTGCCAATGATCCGGATGCAGTGACTAATTTAGGCCACTCGTCTTCATCCAGTTGACCAGTACGTAAGTGTTGCGAATTGATTAAACCTTCAGAAGCCAGCATTCTCTGGACTAGCTGCTCCCCACTCATTTCCAAGGAAAACATTGCCACAGTTTTATCGGTATGCAAGCCGACATACTGGGCAACATTAAGCGCAAAGGAAGTCTTGCCCACTCCGGGACGTGCCGCCACAATTATTAGTTCATCATCATGAAAACCGGTAGTCATCTTATCGAGTTCCACAAACCCGGTCGGCAGACCCGTAACCATATTGCCATCTTCAGGAATGTTGTTAATTTCATCAATAGTAGAGTTAACGATATCCTTGATATTACGAAAACCATTGGCATTATTTTCCGATGAGACATTCATAATCTCACTTTCGGCATTATCTAAAATGTCGGTGACATCATCGGAATCCTGCATTGCATTCGTAATAATTTTTTGACTGGCAGAAATCAGCCGCCGCAATAAAGCTTTACGGTGAACAATTTTAGCATAATAAGTAACGTGAGCAGCCGTCGGCGTAGCCATAGCCAGCTCAGAAACATAAGCTATACCACCAATATCATCAAGCTGATTTTTCTTAGTCAGTTCATCCTGCAGCGTTAACGGATCAATTGCATCCTCACGGTCAGATAAATCAAGCATAGCCTGGAAAACCAACTGATTTGCTCTTTTATAAAAATCTTCTGGCTGAACCTCTGCACTGGCATCAGCTATGGCAGCAGGATCAATAAAAATTGCACCTAGAACGGCTTTTTCCGCTTCATCATCATGCGGTATCTGCTGTGAGACAATATTATCCATTACTTACGCCCACTTTTTTCAGAATTCAACTACAGTTTAATCCTGTTCGGTAACATGAACGCGAATTTTGCCTTCTACGCCCTTAAATAACTTAACTGGTACATTTGTGTATCCTAAGGATTTAATTGGTTCAGGCAGGTTTAATTTGCGCTTATCTATCTTAATACCAAATTGCTTTTCTAAGCCTTCAACAATCTTTTTACCAGAAATTGAGCCAAACAGTCTGGAATCTGAACCTGCTTTAGACTTGAAATTAACTACTGTTTCATCCTTTTCCAGTTCAGACTTAATCTTTTCCGCTTCAGCTTTTTCAGTTTCATATGCCGCCTTTTCGTTAGCAGCCACTCTTGCCAAAGTATGCATATTTGCTTTAGTTGCAGCTTTGGCTAGACCTCTTTTAAATAAAAAGTTTTGGGCATAACCATCAGGAACGTTTTTAACATCACCGCGTTTGCCACGGCCTTTAACATCTTTAGTAAAAATAACTTTCATTGTGCTCTCCTTTTATTCATTTTCTTGTTCATAAGTATCCACTGCATCCATCAATTTAGCAAGTGCCTCCTTAACAGATATCCCTTTAATTTGGGTAGCCGCATTAGACAAATGTCCGCCGCCGCCAAGTTTTTCCATAATAAGCTGAACGTTGATATCACCCATTGAACGAGCAGATATACCAATTGTATCCTTATTCCGTCTGGTAATTGCAAAACTGGCTTCGACATTTTCTAAATCAAGCGCCGTATCTGCAGCTTGGGCAGTAATAATAGGATCAATTTCCTTATCATCTGGCCCACATAAGACTGCCATTTTGGGTCTGATCATCTTCAAGCTGCTGACCAACCGGGTGCGCTGCAAGAAACTAGCAATATCTTCTTTTAGCAACTCGCTGACACCCATTGTACTTGCACCAATTGACCGCAAGTAACTGGCAGCATCAAATGTCCGAGTGCCGGTACGCAGCGAGAATTCTTTGGAATCAACTGTAATTCCCGCTAGCATTGCTGTAGCGTCAAGGTCGGTTAAAACCCGCTTACCTAAACTTGGCTGTTGGTACTCTACCATTTCAGTTACCAATTCACAGGCAGATGAGGCATAAGGTTCAACGTATGTCAGCATTGGATTCTCAGGGAATTCTTCACCACGACGGTGATGATCGATGACAATAATTCTATTTCTTAATTGCTCATATAATTCTTTGGAATAAGTAATAGAATATTTTGAATGGTCAACCATAACCAACATAGACTTGTCAGTCAATGCTTCTAACGCATCCCCAGGTGCGATAAAAATATCATTATCTCCCTTTACTTTTTCCATTTTAGCAACTAAGCGGCTGACATCATAATTGGTCTTATTGACATCTAAGACAAAATTTGCCTTTACATGATGCAAACGGGCAATTTTAACAACGCCAATACCGCTACCGACCGAATCCATGTCAGGGCTGGCATGACCAACTACAAAAACGCGGTCTGCTTCTTTGAACAGCTCACTAATCGCCTGTGAAACCATCCTTGCTCTAACTCTGGTTCTCTTTTCCATCGGATTCGATTTACCACCATAGAAACGAGCTGCTTTACCGGGTTGACTAAGAACAACTTGGTCCCCGCCTCTGCCTAACGCCAAGTCAAGGTTAGACTGCGCCTGGTCAGCTAATTCAGTAATTAAGCTGCTGCCAAAAGCAATTCCAATTGACAAAGTTAACGGTGTATTGTTACGACTTGTTTCTAAACGCATTTTATCCAAAACAGAAAACTTATCTTTTTCCATTTTAGCTAAATCTTGCATATGGAGTAATAATAAAAAGTGATCTTCATCAATGCGTTTAAGGTAAGCGTTAAAGTTTTTAGCATAATCACTCAGAGTATTCTGAACATATGCACTAGTAGCAGTCAATTCCTGGTCATGCATGGTTTCACTCAACTCATCGTAATTATCAATAAAAATCTGTCCAATAGCTAATAGTTCGTTTTTATATCGTTTTTCTATTTTGGCGTAACGCGTAATATCCAGTAAATAAACCACGCCCAGGTTGTCTTGGATAACCATCTCAAATTGATGACCATCCCAATTAACTACATGGTTTTCAGCAGTTTTAGCCTTTAAGGATTCATTAATTAACTTATCCAGTTCAGGATCAACGGACGCAATTGTATGTCCAATCAGGTCTTCATTTTTTAAATAAAGCTGCAGGTACGGATTGGCCCATTGAATTTGATGATCCTTATCGTAAAGTAAAATGCCCAGGGGCATCTTAATCATTGCTTCTTGCTCGCTACGCTTAATCCGATAAGATAAACTAACAGCAAAATTGTTTGCATTACCAGCTAAGATATATGCACCATAACCGACGCATGCCACAGTTAAAATAAAGATCAAGACCATAGCCAAGCCAAATAATGGGTTCATGATCATCGCAACGATGCTGCCCAAAAGCGATAGCGCTAAGATAATAATGACTGAAGCCGTCAGCCTAGAATCTTTAATAAAAGCAGGAATTTCAAGCTTACGTAAAAAATCTTTCAT
Source organism: Lactobacillus melliventris (assembly GCF_042679465.1). NCBI lineage: Bacteria > Bacillati > Bacillota > Bacilli > Lactobacillales > Lactobacillaceae > Lactobacillus > Lactobacillus melliventris. The sequence continues at coordinate 44,844 of NZ_JBHTMT010000002.1, forward strand.
GTAAGGTCCTTCCTAAAATAATGTATAATACATCATTATCATTATACATTGTATTCACTAGATAAGAAACTCCACAAGGTTCAGGTTTGAACTATCATTACTTTTTTGGTTCTTCTTACTCTCTTTAACTGTCAAAATTTAACCAGTCACTTTTATTCTTGCTTAGATAATTTATGCATAATAAAAAACCTCAAAATTATCGTAATTTCAAGGTCTTTATCAATAATTCCGCTCACTGCTTTTCAAGCATTAACAGAGTTTTTGTTTTTTAGTCTTCAGTAACAAATGGCAACAAGCCCATAATGCGAGCTCTTTCAATTGCCTTAGCTACCTTACGTTGATTCTTAGCGCTGGTGCCAGTGACACGACGTGGTAAGATTTTACCTCTCTCAGAGATAAAACGTTTCAACAAATCAACGTCCTTATAGTCAACGTAATCAATATGGTTGGCAGCAATGTAGTCAACCTTACGACGACGATGAGCGCCGCCGCTTCTTCTTTGTTGAGCCATATCCTAGGTCCTTTCTGTTAATTTAGAATGGTAAATCATCATCAGAAATATCAATGGTATCGCCTGAACCTGCAAATGGATCTTGGGTATTATCCGGACCATTATTAGCAGTGTTATTCTGATTTGAAGCTCCCATATTAGGAGTATTATTGGTATTCTGATTACCAAAATTGCCATTGTTATTTGGTGTGTAACCACCATTTTGACCACGGGCTTCACGATCTTTACGTGATTCAAGCAATGCAAAGTTGTCAACGACAACTTCTGTTACATATACTCTTTGCCCGTCTTTATTATCGTAACTTCTGGTTTGAATTCGGCCATCTATACCAACAAGTGAGCCTTTAGACGTAAAATTACAGAAATTTTCTGCAGATTTGCGCCAAATGACACAACTGATAAAATCTGCACCTCTCTCGCCTTGAGCATTTGTATACTGACGATCTACAGCAAGAGTAAACGTAGCAACCGAGATTCCACTCCCAGTAGTACGTAATTCAGGATCACGTGTTAAACGGCCAACAAGTACAACTCGATTAATCATACTTTAGGTCCTCCCTTTCCTAAATCACGAAAACGATAACGTTTTTGTTCTTAATTATCCAACTTTGACGGTCATTGAACGTAGAACGGCAGTATCAATCTTGGACAAACGGTCAAATTCGTTAACTGCATCAGCGTTATCAGCAGTGAAAGTCATAACGTGATATAAACCCTCACGATATTTATTAATTTCATATGCGAAATGACGCTTTTCCCAGTCTTTTGACTCAACCATCGTACCACCGTTATCGGTAATAACCTTATCATAGCTTTCAACTAATGCTTTCTTTGATTCTTCATCAATATCAGGCTTGATAATATAAGTTATTTCATACTTAGTAGTTGTCATACTAGTGCACCTCCTTCTGGACTAAATGGTTCTTGCTAAAAATCAAGAACAAGGAGTAATGAAGTTTATTACTCGCAATCTCTAATTCTAGCACATAAACAAAAAATTACCAAACTATCTTTACGTGATCCAATAAGAAATTTTCATTCCTTACTTAATATATACGTAAAATAATCTGATAATTTTTAAATATTTTTGTTTCTTAATTAGTCTTGCTCTTCTGCATTTTCTGTAGAAGCAGCTACTTCCTGGTCCTCTTCAGCCGGAACAATTGCCAGACTGGCAACTTTATTGTTGTCATTAATCTTGATCAAGCGCACGCCGAGAGTGCTGCGCCCAGTTTGAGAAACATCCTTTGTCTTAAAGCGGATCATGATACCATCATCTGTGATAACCATGATATCCTGACTGCCATCGATCACAGTCACGCCTGAAAGTGGACCATTTTTCTTGGTAATGTTTGCGGTTTTAATCCCTTTACCGCCGCGGCCCTTTGTCGGATATTCAGCAGCTGCTGTTCTCTTACCGTAGCCCTTTTCGGAAATCACTAAGACTTCATCATTATTTTTAACGACACCAGAACCAACAACATAGTCATTTTCACGTAAATTAATTCCCCGAACACCGGCAGCTGTCCGTCCCATTGACCGAACAGTTTGCTCATTAAAGCGCACAGCATAACCTAAGTGGGTACCGATCAGGATATCTTGCTTGCCGTCTGTAGCCAAGACATTATTCAGCTCATCACCATCGCGCAGGGTTAATGCGATTAAGCCACTGTTGCGGATATTGCCAAATTCACTGACATGAGTACGTTTAACGGTCCCCATTTTCGTAATGAAGAATAAGTACTGGTCATCCGCATCTTCAGGAATATTAACGATAGTCTGAATCTTCTCGCCTTTTTCCAGTTGCAGTAAGTTGACTATTGGGAGACCCTTAGCAGTACGACCAAATTCTGGAATTTCATAGGCTTTCTTTGAATAAACCTTGCCCTTGTTGGTAAAGAACAGCAACAGATCATGAGTACTTGAATAAATCAGGTTGGCAATAAAGTCGCCTTCTTTAACGCCCATGCCTTTGATACCTTTACCACCACGATTTTGAGTCTTAAATTCGGTAATAGGCATCCTCTTAATGTAGCCGCTGTGAGTTAATGTCAGTAAAACGTCTTGCTTTTCAATTAAATCTTCATCTTCAATTGAGACAACTTCGCTAGCGCCAATCTTAGTCCGGCGAGCATCGCCAAAACGTTTTTGAATATCCAGCAGCTCATTATAGATTATTTCATTAATGCGCTCTGGTTTTGCCAAAATGTCTTTATAATCAGCAATCTTGGCTTGTAACTCTTTATATTCGGCTTCAACTTTGTCACGCTCAAGACCGGTTAACCGTACCAGCCGCATGTCTAAGATCGCTTGTGATTGCTTATCATCAAGACCAAAACGACTGATTAAAGCAGCCTTAGCAATATCGCTTGATTGACTCTGACGAATGATATGGACAATCTCATCAATGTGGTCAAGGGCGATTTGCAGACCTTCGAGAATGTGCGCTCTAGCTTCGGCTTTGGCTAATTCAAATTTAGTTCTACGGGTAACAACATCTTCTTGGTGTTCCAAGTAATATTGCAGCATCTGCTTGAGACTGAGAAAATGCGGTGCGCCATCAACAATTGCCACCATATTCATACCAAAGTTGGCCTGCATCTGCGTCAATTTAAATAAATTATTTAACACAACACTGGCACTAGCATCACGGCGAATATCAATTGTGACTCTCATCCCTGTTTGATCGGATTCATCACGCACACCAGTAATACCATCAATAGTCTTAGCACGCGCCAAGTCTGCAATTTTCTTAACCAGCTCAGCTTTATTAACCAAGTATGGCAACTCAGTAACGACTATTCTTTCACGACCGCTTTTTTCGGTTTCAATATTAGTATTAGCGCGAACAACAATATTGCCGCGCCCAGTTTCATAGGCCCGATAAATGCCACCGCGACCCATGATAGTACCACCTGTAGGAAAATCTGGGCCCGGAATTGCCTTCATCAATTCTTTAGTAGTGACATCAGGGTTGTTCATCAACATGTGCAGACCCTTAATCACCTCTGACAAGTTATGAGGCGGTATGTTGGTCGTCATACCAACGGCAATACCACTGGTACCATTAACTAATAAGTTAGGTATTCTGGCAGGCAATACTACTGGCTCATTTTCAGAATCATCGTAATTACGCTGCCAATCAACAGTATTTTTATTGATATCACGCAACATTTCAACGGCAATTTTGCTCATCCGTGCCTCAGTATAACGCATTGCGGCTGGTTCATCGCCATCAACTGAACCAAAATTACCGTGGCCGTCAACTAACATATAGCGATAACTGAAATCCTGTGCCATATGGGCCATCGCTAAATAAATTGAGGAATCACCGTGAGGGTGGAACTTACCCATAACTTCACCCACGATTCTGGCTGATTTCTTATATGGTTTATCTGGTGTAACACCTAGTTCACTCATGCCATAAAGAATCCGGCGCTGAACCGGCTTCAAGCCATCGCGTACATCGGGTAAAGCCCGCGCGACGATAACGGACATGGCATAATCCAAGAATGAACTATTCATTACGCTGGTCAAATCAACGTTTCTTATTCTGTGATCCTGACCTTGATTGTCGTTATCCATTTAAACCTCCTATGCATCCAAATTTTCAACGTATTTAGCGTTAGTCTCGATAAAATTACGCCGCGGTCCGACTTCATTACCCATCAGTAATTCAAAGACCTCATCGGCATTTTTAGCGTATTCCGGACTGACACGGTCGAGTCTTCTATTCTCAGGGTTCATAGTCGTATCCCATAATTGTTCAGGATCCATTTCTCCTAGTCCCTTATAACGCTGTACCAGCGGCTTAGGACTTGGCTGCAGACTGCCTAAATAGTCATGCAGTTCTTCGTCAGTATCTAAGTATCTGACCACTTTGCCCTGGCGTACTTGGTATAGAGGCGGACGCGCAATATAAACGTAGCCTTTTTCAATCATCGGACGCATGTAATTGTAAAAGAGGGTTAAAAGCAGTGTCCGAATGTGGGCGCCATCAACATCGGCATCAGTCATAATAATTAATTTATGATAGCGGGCCTTGGAAACATCAAAGTCAGCACCAAAGCCGGTTCCCAAAGCCGTGAAAAGTGAACGAATTTCTTGATTAGCCAAAATGCGGTCCATTGACGCTTTTTCAACGTTCAAAATCTTACCACGAATTGGCAAAATAGCTTGAGTCAGCCTTGAGCGTCCCTGCTTGGCAGAGCCGCCAGCAGAATTACCCTCAACTATAAACAATTCGGAAATACTAGGGTCATTACTGGTGTTGTCAGCTAACTTACCAGGTAAATTAGCGATCTCCAACCCAGATTTTTTACGAGTTACCTCACGTGCACGTTTAGCAGCTGTCCGAGCACGTTCAGCTAACTGAGCCTTTTCGACAATTTTGCGACCAACTTGCGGATTTTCCATTAAGAAACGGTTGAAGGTTTCAGAAAAAGCACGATCTACAGCTGTCCGCGCATCAGAATTTCCTAATTTAGTCTTAGTCTGACCTTCAAATTGCGGGTTAGGGTGCTTTACTGATACGACAGCTGTCATCCCTTCCCGAATATCTTCTCCTGAAAGATTGTCATCACTATCTTTTAACAGCTTAGTCTTATGAGCATAATCATTAACTACCCGTGTTAAGGCTGTCTTAAAGCCAGCTTCGTGCATTCCACCTTCATAAGTATGAATATTATTGGCAAAGGTCATCAGTGTTGTTTTATAGCCTTTTGTATATTGCAAAGACACTTCAACGTTAATATCGTTGTCATTTCCTTCTACATAGATCGGCTCATCAAATAATACTTCTGTATCACGATTTAAGAACGAAACATATTCCTGAATACCACCTTCATAGTGATAAACGTCGGTTTCCGCGCTGTCTTTGCGCTTGTCGGTAAATGTTAATTTCAAGCCCTTATTTAAAAAGGCCAGTTCACGGATACGATTTTTGAGGATCTTGTCATCAAAAGAAGTGGTTTCAGTAAAGATATCTGGATCTGGGAAAAAGTGCACTATGGTACCATGTTCAGATAAAGGCACAGTCCCCGTTACTTTCATTTCATCAACTACGCGACCACGACTAAAGTCGATAAAGTACTTTTTACCATCACGCATTGTTGTGACATCTAGCTTAGTTGATAAAGCATTCACGACAGAAGCACCTACTCCGTGCAAACCGCCTGAAACCTTATAGCCGCCACCACCAAATTTACCACCAGCGTGTAAGACAGTAAAAACAGTTTCAAGAGCTGGTCGACCCGTCTTTTTTTCAATATCGACCGGAATACCACGACCATCGTCTTGAACAGTTACACTGCCATCCTCATTAATTGTAACTTCAATCTTGCTGGCAAAACCGGCTAAGCTTTCGTCGATACCATTATCAATTATTTCCCACACTAAGTGGTGCAAACCCTGAGAGCTGGTAGAGCCAATATACATTCCTGGACGCTTACGAACTGCTTCAAGTCCGCCTAAGACCTGAATCTGACTGGCATTATATTTATCGGCTTCTTTTTCATATTGCTTAATTTGCTTAAGATTTTCTTTGTTACTATCTGCCATGCAATTTCCCCTCTTCTAAATAAATTTGTCCAGATTTAATGCGGTATATTTTCGGCTTCTTAATTATTTCCCAGGAAATACCCTCAAGATCTGTCGTCGTAATAAATGTTTGTGTTTTACCGTGAATGTAATTGAGTAAGGCACTTTGGCGGTTATGGTCAAGCTCACTCATGACATCATCAAGTAATAATAACGGATATTCATCAGTTAACTGGTGCACAAGCTGAATCTCAGCCAGTTTAATACTAAGCGCGATTGTCCTCTGCTGTCCTTGAGAGCCAAATAAATGAGCGTTTTTACCATCAAGTTCAAACTCAATGTCATCCCTGTGAGGACCGCTTAAGGTCGTGCCTTTGAGAATTTCAAGCCTTTGATTTTTTTGAAAATTGTCTAACACTTTATGATAAACTTCTTCGACGCTATCTTTTGCAGTTATTTCTTTTACCGATGGCCGATAAGTTACTTCCAGCTTTTCAGCGCTGGTACTGATGTGAGCGTAAGCATCTTGAGCATATTGATCTAAATAATTTAAAAATTGAAAGCGGCGGACTATTACTTCTGCCGCAACACCGGCTAGTTGATCCGACAAAACTTCCAAAAACATGGTGTCATGCGCTTCACCCTTGGCCAATTGTTTCAAATAATTATTCTTTTGCTGCAATACCTGCTTATACTTGCCTGCAAAATAAAGGTATTCGGCACTAATTTGACCAAACTCCTGATCCATGAATCGCCGCCTTAAGTTGGGTGCCCCTTTAATCAGGTCTAAATCTTCCGGCGAAAATAAAATAGCGTTTAATTGTCCCACATATTTGGATAATTTCGCTTGTTCAACCCGATTAACCCAAACTTTCTTGCCTTTAGTGGTAATTAAAACCCGCAAAGATAGATCAATTTGACTTTTATAAATGTGACCAGAAACATTGGCATAGTCCTTACCAAAAGCGATTAGTTCTTTATCATTACTGGTTCTATGAGAACGAGTTAGGGCCAAAAAATAAATCGCTTCAAGTAAATTAGTTTTGCCTTGCGCGTTCTGACCTATAAAAATATTGACATTGGGATCAAAGTCAACTTCAAATTGCTGCAAATTGCGGTAATTTTGTGCAATAAAGTGCTTGAGATACATCCACAGCTACCGCAATTCATAAGTTTCGTGAGCAATTTCTAGCGTATCGCCAGGGCGTAATTTTTTACCACGCCGATTTTCTTTGATCCCATTCAGTAAAACTGGGTTTTCTTGCAGATACCATTTTGCCTGACCACCTGAAGAAACAATACTTTCTTCTTTTAAAAACTGACCCAGAGTAATATATTCGCTTGTTACTTTAAATTCTTTGATCATAACCACCTTCACACCATTAACTACCTATAATAAGTATATTCGTTTCACAAGCAAAAAACAACTAAAAGCCCATATAAAGCCATATAAACGGATTTTTTTAAAATAAACATTTCATAGTGAATGACACTAAAAATAAACCAGCATGCTTTTTTGTTCGATTATAAAAATTTGGTCAGAAAAAAAGCCATCAGTTGATGACTTTTTCTTTTTATTAAGAATGATAGCTTAAAAAGTTCTCACCGGTGTAATTAACTGAACAAAATTAATGTCGGCTTTATCTGGATTTACAGTAAACGGCCGCAATGGTTGCGTGAAATCCATAATAACGGAATCAGTCACCGAAGCTTTTAACGCATCACGCAAATAATCAGGATTGAAGGAAATCTTTAAATTCTCACCTTCAAGTTTCTTAAAACTAACATCTTCTTCAACATTCCCAATTTCTGCTGATTCACCAGATAATTTGGCACTTTGTTTTTTAGTATCCAGTGTCAAATCAACTACGTTATTGCGTCCTGCATGTGTCAGTAAACTTGCCCGATCAAGCGCACTTGAAAGCTCCATTAAGTCAAATTCTACAGTTGTTGTGCTGTCAGTCGATATCAAGCGTTCAGTATCAGGATAGCTGCCTTCAAGTAGACGTGAATAAAACAGAATGTTGCCAATTTCAAAAAGTACCTGATTTTCACCCGGACAAACTTTAATCTCCGGATCAGTTTCTCCGATAATACGTGCAAGTTCCAGTAAACTCTTTCCCGGAATGATTAAGTCTGTTTTTGTTTGTGGTCCATTTTCTAAAGTCAACGCACGACTGGACAGTCTATGTGAATCTGTGGCTACCGCATGAATTTTATCAGGACTAAAGGTGAAGTGGACACCAGTCAGAACTAAGCGACTTTCTTGAGTTGCAACCGCAAATTGGGTTTCATTGATAATTTCCCGAAAAGTTTTTCCCGAAATAACAAAAGAGGACTCGTCTGGAATTTCCGGTAATCTTGGGTAGTTATTAGCATCTAAGCCGTTAATAGTGAACTCACTGTTTTCAGAAATAATTTGCGTTTGGAAACTTTCTTTAACTTCCAAAGAAAATTCCTTTCCCGGTAACCGTCTGATAATCTCGCTAAAAAATCTTGCCGGTAAAACGACTGATCCGGTTGAATCGACGGTCAGGTCTTCACTAACTGGTATTTTAATTTCAATTGAAATATCAGTATCACTTCCAGTGAGAAGTAATTCCGTTTCCGTTAAATTAAGCTTGATACCGCTAAGAATCGGTATAGTTGCTCTGGATGAAATGGCATGCATTACATTGTTTAAATTATCTAAAAAAAGATTCCTGTTAACTGTAAATTTCATTTGGTGCCTCCTGTTATTTTGTCTATTTCCTTTATATTAATTATATATTTAATTAGTAGTATTAGTAGGTCCTGTGATTTCTGTTGAAAAGATACAATAGCCTTAAAATAACGTAATTATTGCGGTTAAAAAGATGTGTACAAGTCCGTTATTTATCCACAGTTGATAACTTCTTAGCGGTCAAGCATTTGTTTTAAATCAAAAACAGCAGTTTTGATGTCAGAATTGGTCTTAATTTCACGACTAATTTTTTCATAAGCATGCATCACAGTTGTGTGATCCTTACCGCCAAACTCCTGTCCAATTTTAGGAAGGCTGGAGTCAGTTAATTCACGGGATAAATACATAGCAATTTGTCTTGGAACGACAATCTGTCTGACCCGCTTTTTCCCTTTTAATTCATAAGTTGAAGTTTGGAAATAATTGGCAACGACTTCTTGAATTTTAGAAATTTGCAGACCTTGGTTTTTCTGGACTAATTTGAGATCAGCCAATGCTTCACGAGCCAGATTGACATTGATATCTTCGTGTTCAATCGTTGCGTGTGCTTGTACTTTCACCAGAGCCCCTTCAAGTTCACGGATATTAGTGTCAACTTGAGAAGCAATATAATCGAGTGTATTATCATCAATTATTAAATTTTCGGCTTCGGCTTTTTTACGTAAGATTGCGATCCGTGTTTCCAGATCCGGTGGGGTAATTTCTACTTGCAGACCCCAAGTGAATCGTGATACTAGCCGTTCTGACAAATCAGGAATTTCGGTAGGCAGCCGGTCACTCGTCATGACTATTTGTTTTTGGTCATTATAAAGAGTCTCAAAAGTATGGAAGAACTCCTCTTGAATACCTTCTTTTTTAGCAAAAAATTGAATATCATCAACTAGTAATAAGTCGCAGGTGCGATATTTAGCGCGAAATTGATCTTGCGTTTTGTTTTTGATTGAATTTATAAAATCATTAACGAAAGTTTCACTTTGGATGTAGACAACCTTGGCATTAGGCCGTTCTGCCAACATTTGATGGCCGATAGCCTGCATCAAGTGTGTTTTACCTAAACCGACACCGCCAAAAATAAAAAGAGGGTTGTAAAAACTACCTGGACTGTCAGCCACTGCCAATGCTGCACCGGCTGCCAGTTTATTGCCTTCGCCTTGAACAAAATTATCAAAAGTATATTTTTCATTAAGCTTAAGATTACGGACAAAGGCATTTTCCATTTGCGGCCGTGAATTTGCGGACATTGCCTCACTTTTTGGTTTAGGAGTTACAATGCGCTCAGTACTTTGATCGCCCTCAATTTGAAAGACAGGCATAACCTCAATATTAGCGTAGCCATATGCAGATTGAATTAATTGTGAAGCTAAATTCTTTTCCCAATATCCTTTGGTTACAGGATTTTGTACGGCAATTTTTAATTCGTGAGTTTCTTTATTATATGAAACTGGTCTGGTATTTTTAAACCAGGCATTATATGCAACTTCATTAAAATGTTCACGCATTTCTGTATTAAAATGCTGCCAAAATTTATTAATGTCAAACAAAATATTTCCCTCCGCTTACGTTACGCAAAACTTATTTTACCATCTAATAAAAATGTTTTCCACAGGTGCACAAAAAGAATTCAGAATTAACAAGCTGTGGATAGATTTTAGAAAGAAATTCACGTTAGATTAAAAAAATTGGGTAATATTTATCTTATTTACATTATAGCTTGTGGAAATCTTTTACTGAAATAGCAGTATATTGCAAGTTATATTAATCATACTATCCACATGCTGTGTATAATTTTATAAACAGGTTGTAGATTGTGGATAAGTTTGTGTAAAATGATGTGAATTTGCACTTGTGGATAATTTTGAGCTCTCATTTTTAAACAAATATGACGAAATCTATTCTTGCTGCAATGCAGAAAAGTTTGCTTTTGTCTTAACATAAAATAAAAAGTAATCTGTGCTAATGCATGGCGACACTTATTGCTTTAAAAGTTCTTACTATTGATAATTAATAACTTATAATTATTTGGCTTCAAGCTGGCAAAATTCTTTAAACAAAATTATTACTTTGAAAAAACGACAGAAGCTGTTTTTAACTTGAGCACTGAAAAAGCGCCTTACTAAATAAGATTAGTAAGAACGCTCTTCTTTTTTTGTCTAAAAATTAGTTTTTTAATATTCTGATGAACCGGTTGTTACATCAGTTTCTGCAGGCGTAATATTAACTTCTTCTACTAAACCGGAGAGGACTCTGCCGACTCTGCGGCCTGAATGCATTCCCTCGGCTAAGGCAGTACCTGATGATGGGTAATAATTTGCATTCCAGCCACCAGAGTTGCAGCCGATAGCATACAGGTGAGCAATCTTTTGATCATCTTGATCAACTACTTCATAATTAGTAGTTACTTTCAATCCGCCAATTGCACCAAAATTGCTGTCCTTGTGAGCATAAGCATAGAATGGCGCATGTAATTCTTGCAGGCCTTCTTTACGACCAAACTCTTTATCTGCACCATTTGCGGCGTTTTCATTCCAGGTCTCTAGTTGCCGCTTTAAGTTTTCAGCTGGTACATTGATTTTAGCAGCTAATTCTGCAATTGAATCTGCTTTAAACATTTGACCGGAATTAATATCTTTCTCCGTGTCTGCAGCAGATCTCCAAGGTGAAAATGGGGCAGAGAAGGTTGATGAATCGAAGATTTGCCAAGTTGGTTTATCCCAAATTAGTTCTTGTTGGTAAGTGGCACGGGTTAGATAACCGTAAGTAGTATCTTCATTGACGTAACGTTTACCGTTGCCATTTACGTAGAACATTGGCGGTGTCGGCAAATTATCTGCTGCACCTACATTGCTCTTGAAATCAACATCCATAGAGCCACCCAAGCCTTCAGTTGCAGCGTTAAGTGCTAATCCCATTAAAATGCCGTCACCGGTATCGTATTTAGAATTAGTCAAGGCATGATTTTTAATATCACGATATTGTTGCGGAGCAAATTCTTTAGCTAGTTTTTCATTATAGTCAATACCAGCAGTAGCAAGGACTACACCTTTATTAGCGCGATAATAACTAGTTTTGCCTTTGCAATTAGTTACTACGCCAACAACTGATTTGTCAGTATAGCTGGCAGTTACTAAATTAATTACAGGAGTATCAAAGAAAATCTTTATTCCCAAACGGTCAGCTTCTTTTCTGACAGCGTCAATCATTACGCAGCCACTGCCTAAACCGCCACCGTGTTCATAAACGTGAATTCTTTGCGCAAAGTAATCTTTGTTTTCATAAGGAATGACTCTGTGGCCATAGACAGAGGTCCATTTTATTCCTAAACTTGCCAGCCATTCAATGTTATTAGCAGAATCCTCGGCTAATTCTTTTATCATTTGAGGATTTACTCTGCCTTCACCGGCTTGAATTAACTCTTGCGCATGTAGTTCAGGATTGTCATTTTGATAGCTTGTAAATTCTTTTTGATATTTATCGCCAGATCCTTGAATGACACCAGCGGAATAATTACTGGTTCCGCCGACCATACCAGTTTTTTCAAAAATAACTACGCTGTTACCATGCTTTTTTGCTTCAATAGCAGCTGATAATCCAGAGATACCTGAACCAACAACAATCACGTCATAAGTATCGTCAAATTGCACTTGAGATTCGATATACTTGTTATTGTTTACTTTGGCATAAACCGGATAGTTAGGTTTTTTACTTGGTTTTACTTTTGGATTAACGGCATCGTCTGCAGTTAATTTTCCTTGGGCAACTTCTAAGGCCTTATTTACGCCATTAACAACCGCTGAGGTACTTACTGAAGCGGATGTAACAACATCCACATCAGTATTGCCTGCTTTTTCAATTCTGTTAATCATTGTTGGTATTGCATAGGAACCAACCGTATATGGCTGAACACCGTCAACAGCAACTTTGATTATTTTACCGTCCTTTAATGTAACATTACTGGTTAATAAGCTGTGAAAGCCTTGAGCAGCACCTTTAAAAACACCACTTACCATAAAAATCTCCTTTATTATAACAAAATTGTATTAAGCGCTATGGAAAGCGCTTGCCTCCAAAGATAATTTTATCATCAATAAGTAATAGAATGATTAAAAAAGAGTAAAGAATGTGAAATGCTGTGTAAGCCAAATTGCTTTTAGTATGGTGTCATTGTAGCGGCGTAAAGGCAATCTTAAAAATAGTCTCAGAATTGATACAATAACCTAATACTTATTATTTAAAGTAATTTGTGAAAGTCCATACAAAGCTTATAATCAAACTTGATTGTAAAGAAAGCACCATTATAATTGATGGAGTAATGGTATGAGTAAGCTTTTTATTTGATACTACTCCAAGTGCTGAATAGGCTGGTTAACAGCAAATAAAAATATTTATTTATTGTGAGGTGCCAATATGGATTATCAAGATTATGTTGAGTTGGGACTAAAAGACGACGGCAATTTAAAGGTGATACTAAAAGGCAGTGTTGCAATCAGTGCACATGAAGCAGAGAAGGTGGGCGTTGTTAGTGTAGTTTATATTACGCAGAATGTTGAACGTGCCAAACAAAAGTTGGAAGAATTGACGGCCAAACAGGCGGAAGGCGATTATTATATGGTTTATTCTTGCCCGCTTGATACCGATTTGTCAGCACTTGGACATTACCCGTCAATTGAAATTGCTAAGGCTGATTTGTTATAGAAAACTGCAAGAATTTTTTACGGCCAGTTTAAGCCAGGTCACAAATTATTCCTAAATTGGTAATTAATCCTGATGTTTTTTCTCTTTTTACTTGGTTTTTTACTTTAATCATGGTATCCTAGATATTAAATTGTGCAGTCTGCATACAAAAATTGGAGGTGTAGTTTAATGACAACTAAAAGAACTTACCAACCTAAAAAGCGTCACCGTTCAAGAGTTCACGGCTTTATGAAACGGATGAGTACATCAAATGGCCGTAAGGTTTTGGCTAGACGCCGCGCAAAGGGTAGAAAAGTCTTATCTGCTTAAACCACTGAAATCCCAGTGGTTTTTTTAATTTTTAAGAGTGGAATGAAACGTTTTGAGAAAGTCTTATCGTGTTAAAACAGAAAATGATTTTCAGACAGTTTTTAAGTCAGGCAATTCAGTAGCAAATCGTGCTTTTGTGATTTATCAAATGGACAAACCGGAAAACAAGCATTTTCGTGTTGGCATTTCTGTTGGTAAAAAGGTCGGACACACCGCTGTAGTGCGTAATCGCCTCAAACGTTATATTCGCGCTGTTCTTACTGAAAATAAACCTTTAATTAAACCACATATTGATTTTTTAGTCATTGCTAGACCATATGCGCGCGATTTTAAATGGGATGATGTTCATAAGAATCTCTTGCATGCACTCTTTTTAGCCAATATAATTGAAGAGATACCGAATAAAGTTGAGGAAGATTAGAGTGAAAGACATTTTAACTAAAAAGAATGTCAAGCGTCTACTTGTACTGCTGACAGTAGTTGCATTAGCGGTTGTCTTAACAGGATGTGCATCAAACGGCAAGCCAGAACCTGTTTCACATACAAGCGGCAGCTGGTGGAATCGCTGGGTCATTTATTACATGTCCACGTTTTTGCTGTGGCTATCGAAGCTGGTAGGCAACAACTATGGTTGGGCAATTATTATCTTTACTATTATAGTACGTCTTATTTTGTATCCGCTTAGTGCTATTCAGATTAAGAGTACTACCAAGATGCAGAAAATTCAGCCGGAAATAGACGCTTTACGTAAAAAGTATCCCGGTAGTGATACAGAATCGCGAACTTTGCTTTCGCAAGAAACAAATAAGCTCTATAAAGAGGCAGGAATTAACCCTTATGCTGGTTGTTTGCCTTTAATTATTCAGTTACCGGTTATGTATGCTTTGTATGGTGCGATTTGGCAAACACCACAACTGCAAACTGGCCACTTTATGTGGATGGATTTAGGTAAGCCGGATCCATACTTTATTATGCCAATTTTGTCTATGGTCTTGACTTTTATATCAACTTATATCAGTCAATTATCTACGCCAAAAGAATCACAAACCTTGTCAACTAAGATTATGACTTATGGTATGGCAATTATGGTTGGTGTAATGGGTATATATTTCCAGTCAGCTATTGTAGTTTACTGGGTAATTTCCAACCTGTTCCAGGTGGTTCAAACTTTCATTCTGCAAAACCCTATTAAATATCGGCGTGAACAGGAAGAAAAAGAGCGCCAAGAGCGCGAACGTAAGCGTCAATTGCGCAAAACTTATAAGCGGTTAAAACGCAGAAAATAATTTTTAATCTAAATTAATGATTTAGATAAAGTAGTCAAAGTGCTTTATCCATCATGATTATTCATGGTGGAATAATGCGCTTTTTTTATTGAAAAGGAGAAAATCATGTCACAAACTTTAACGGAGTTTGATACAATTGCAGCGATTTCAACGCCAATTGGTGAAGGTGGGATTTCTATTGTCCGCATGTCTGGTGAAGAAGCAGTTAAAATTGCCAATCAGGTTTTCAAGGGTGCGAATTTAACTAAAGTGCCGACGCATACTATTCATTATGGACATATAGTTGATCCACTAAGCGAGCAAGTGATTGACGAAGTTATGGTATCTGTAATGCTGGCTCCTAAGACTTTTACCAGAGAAGACATTGTTGAAATTAATTGTCATGGTGGCATTGTCGTCACTAATCATATTTTGCAATTATTATTAAAAACTGGTGCGCGCATGGCAGATCCTGGTGAATTTACTAAAAGGGCATTTGTTAACGGCCGCATTGACTTGACACAGGCTGAAAGCGTGATGGATATTGTGCGCGCTAAAACCGATAAGGCCCGGCAAGTGGCAGAAAAGCAGCTGGAAGGCGGTCTGCTTGAGAAAATCAGGGCCATGAGACAGGAAATTTTGGATACGCTAGCCAATGTCGAAGTTAATATTGATTATCCAGAATATGATGCTGATACTGTCACGGCCAAGCAAATGGTGAGTGTTTCTCAGTCTGTTATTGCTAAAATAGATAAATTGCTCAAAACGGCAAGTGAAGGAACGGCGTTACGTAACGGCTTAGCTACTGCGATTATTGGCCAGCCGAATGTGGGTAAATCATCTTTACTTAATTATCTGACTCAAAGCGATACGGCGATCGTTACCGATGTTGCCGGTACGACCCGTGATACTTTGGAAGAATATGTTTCTGTTAAAGGTGTACCTTTAGAATTAATTGATACTGCAGGTATCAGGCACACTGATAATAAGGTGGAAAAAATTGGGGTTGAGCGTTCCAAAAAAGCACTGGCAAAGGCTGATTTAGTTTTGCTCTTGTTTGATGCAAGTAAGGAGTTAACTCCAGAAGACTATGCCTTGATTGAAGCTACTGCTGAGAAAAAGCGCATTGTTATTTTAAATAAGACCGACTTGGGCCAAAAAATTTCTACTGCCGAAATAACAAATTTAACCAAGAGTCCGGTTATTGCCATTTCAATTTTGCAAAAACAAAATCTTGAGCAATTAGAAAAAACAATCAAAGAACTGTTTTTCAAGGGGATTGAGAACTCAAATGACCAGGTCATGGTAACTAATCAAAGACAGGTTGGTTTATTGGAAAAGGCCAAAAAGCAGCTGCAAGACGTTGTTCAGGCACTAAAAGATGAAGTTCCTATAGACATTGCCCAAATTGATTTCAACGGCGCCTGGGACACTCTAGGCCAAATTACGGGTGAAAGCAGTCCTGATGAGTTAGTTAATGAATTGTTTAGTCAATTTTGTTTAGGGAAATAGGTGTGAAAATTAATGATTAAAAGTTATGACTCAAATGATTATGATGTCATTGTTGTTGGTGCTGGTCATGCGGGCAGTGAAGCAGCCCTGGCGAGTGCCAGAATGGGCCAAAAGACGTTACTTTTGACGATTAGCCTTGATATGGTTGCTTTTATGCCCTGCAATCCGTCAGTAGGAGGCCCAGCTAAAGGAACAGTGGTGCGCGAGATTGATGCCTTGGGCGGTCAAATGGGTAAAAATATTGACGCTACCTATATTCAAATGCGGATGCTAAATACAGGTAAAGGGCCAGCTGTACGGGCATTGCGCGCACAAGCCGATAAGTGGCAGTATCACGAACAGATGAAAAAAGTGATTGAGGATACGCCTAATTTGACTTTGAGACAGGCGACAGTTGATGAATTAATTGTTGAAGATGGAGTTTGCAGAGGGTTAATTACCAACACAGGAGCCAGGTACCATGCTAAAAGCGTTGTACTCACAACAGGAACATCAGCTCGCGGGCGTATTTTTATTGGCGAATTGAATTACTCATCCGGTCCCAACAACACTGTACCGGCAATTAAGCTTTCAAAAAATTTAGAAAAACTGGGCTTTAAATTACGCCGTTTTAAAACTGGTACACCGCCGCGCGTTAACAGTAATACCATTGACTATTCTAAAACTGAGGAAGAACCTGGCGATAAAATTCCGCGTCATTTTTCTTATGAAACTAAAGATGAAGATTACCTCAAGAATCAGGTTTCATGTTGGATGACATATACAAATAAAACCACGCATAAAATAATTAACCAAAATCTAAACCGTTCGCCTATGTTTTCAGGAGAAATCAAGGGTGTAGGACCGCGCTATTGTCCGTCAATTGAAACTAAAGTAGTTCGTTTTGCGGATAAGCCGCGTCATCAAATTTTCTTGGAGCCGGAGGGTAAAAATACCAAAGAAGTTTATGTTGGCGATTTTTCAACCTCAATGCCTGAAGAAATTCAGTTAAAAATGCTGCATTCGGTAGCTGGCCTTGAAAATGCGGAATTGATGCGGCCCGGATACGCTATTGAGTATGATGTGATTGATCCCTGGCAGTTAAAGCATACTTTAGAAACCAAAAATATTAAAAACTTGTTTACTGCGGGACAGATGAACGGAACTTCCGGCTATGAAGAAGCAGCCGGGCAGGGACTGATTGCTGGCATTAATGCAGCTTTGCGAGCTGCTGGTCAGCCGGGATTTACCCTAGGCCGCGATGAAGCTTATATTGGCGTTTTAATTGATGATTTAGTTACTAAAGGAACAGAAGAACCTTATCGTTTATTGACCTCACGAGCAGAATATCGTTTGATTTTACGTCATGATAATGCTGATTTACGTTTGACGGATTATGGGTTTAAACTTGGTTTAATTTCTGAAGAACGTTACTCTAAGTTCTTAGCAAAGAAAGAACAAATTGCTCAAGCTGCTCAAGCTGTTAAAAAGATCACGGTTCATCCTACTGAAGAAGTTCAGGAGTATCTTGCAAGTATTGGAGAAGAAAAGCTAAAGGCTGGCGTGAAGGCCGATGTTTTCTTAAGAAGACCTAAGGTTAAGGTGACTGATATAGAGCGTTTGACAGGTATGCATATTTCAAATGAGCGCTACGTCAGAGAGCAGATTGAAATTAACGTTAAGTATGCCGGTTATATCAAAAAAGAACAGCAACAAATTGATAAACTGCACCGGCAGGAAGCAAAGAAAATTCCTGTGGACATTGATTACAGTGCAATAGATGGCTTAGCAACAGAAGCACGAGAGAAATTTGCCAAAATCAGACCTGAGACAATAGCACAGGCTGAACGTATTTCAGGAGTCAATCCAGCAGATATGGCCATTTTAAGCGTTTACGTGCAAAATGGTCGTTATCAGAAAATTCAACATTAAATTTAGTAAAAATTTAAACTTTATAAAAAATATTTTCTGAGGATTAAATACACCAAAAAATGCACAAATTTGGTCGTTATGATCAGCTAATCACAAATGGAATTATTGCTGTTATCTGAATGTCATTAGTATAGCGCTTAACTTTGTGAAGATAATATTTTTACAAAGCGCTTACATGTTGTGCTAATAACTAATTTTGCTTACTTGAAATTGTGAAATTATATGTTTTAATACAATATGTAAGTAAACATGTATTTAAGGAGATGCACTTTAAAATGGCAAAAATTAATGGCGCAAATGCCATGCTCCAAGTTTTGTTGGACTGGCATATTGATCATATTTATGGTTTTCCGGGTGGCTCATTTGACTCAACAATGAACGCTATCCACGACTTTAAGGGTAAGTTAAAGTATATTGAAGTTCGGCACGAGGAGGCTGGTGCTTTAGCAGCTTCAGCTGAATATAAATTTACTGGCAAGATCGGTGTATGCTTCGGTTCTGCTGGCCCTGGTGCTGTTCACTTGATGAACGGCTTGTACGATGCAAAATACGACAAAGTTCCTATGGTAGCTATTGTAGCTAACGTTCCAACTGGTCGTCAGGATATGGACTTCTTCCAAGCTTTTGACGAGAAGCCTTGGTTTGATCCGGTTGCTGTTTGGAACCACCAAATTAAGCGTGCAGAGCAAATCCCTTCAATGATGGATGAAGCAATTCGCCAAGCTTATGCTAAGAAGGGTCCAGCTGTCTTAATTCTTCCTAAGGATTTTGGCTGGGACAAGATTGATGACAATTACCGTGTAAATTACAATGCAATGAAAGCTGTTCCAAACTATGCAGCTCCTAAGAAAGATGAAGTTGAAGCAGCTGTTAAGCTTCTTGAAGAAGCAAAGAACCCGGTTGTTTACTTTGGTCTAGGTATGAAGGGTCATGGCGATGTCTTAGAAAAATTCGCTGAAAAATTCAAGACCCCATTGATGTCCTCAGTTATGGCTAAAGGTGTTGTTGAAGATAAGTGCCCAGCTTACATGGGTTCAATTGGTCGTGTTGCACCTAAGCCAAGTGATGATATCCAAACTTATGCTGATGCAGTTATCTGGGTTGGTAATGACTCACCATTCTCATTATTCTTCTTTGATCCTAAGGCTAAAGTTGTCCAAATTGATGTTGACTCAGAAAAATTAGGCAAGCGTCACGCTGTTGATGTTCCAATTTTGGCTGATGGTGCTAAGACTTTACAAGCTATGATTGACGCAGGTCAAGCTCGTGAAGAATCACCAATTTACAAGGCTGCTATTGCTGACCGTCAAAACTGGGAAGAATGGGAACACAGCTTTGATGATTCAGACGAAATGCCAATTCGCCGTGAACCAATCTTTGACATTATCAATAAATATGCTGATGATGATGCACAATTTGCTATTGATGTTGGTAACATTAACATTGACTTCCAACGTTTAGTAAACTTGCATGATGACCAAACTTGGGCAACTTCAGGCTTGTACGCAACTATGGGCTTTGGTTCACCAGCTGCACTTGCAGCAGCAACTGCTCACCCAGAGCGTGAAGTTTGGAACTTAAGTGGTGACGGTGGCTTTGCCATGATGAACCAAGAGTTGTTGACTCAAGCTCGTTACAATATGCACATTATGAACGTTGTCTTCACTAATGATACTTTAGGTTACATTGAAGCTGAACAAGTTGATGAATCACACCAACCTTTATCAGGTGTTATTCTGCCAAACAACGACTGGGCTAAAGTTGCTGAAGGTATGAATGTAAAAGGTGTAACTGTACGTACTAAGAAAGAATTCGAAGACGCAGTTAAAGAATTCAAGGAAATGGATGGACCAATGTTAGTTGACATTAAGTTCACTCATGATATGCCTTACTCAACTGAATTGAATACTCTTGATGACCCAGAATTTGTTAAGAAGTATCAAGCTGAAGGCTTGAAACCATTTAGTTACTTTGCTGACAAGTATGGCTTAGTAGAAGATGCTGCTTCAGGTGCTTCAGAAGCTGAAGAAGAACCTGAGCCAGAGCCAGAACCAGAACCTGACACAACTTCAGGTGCTTCAGCTCACTAATTAAGTGTAAAACCTTAAAAAAGAACGTCCAATAGGGCGTTCTTTTTATTTGGTCAAATTTGTAAAATAATCAGGTGATAATCTAACAGCTGCAACGATGCATCTTCAATGATTTAGCTTGAAGCCTAGGCTTTCTAATTAAACATTTATATTTTAAGTTATGTATTCAAGCCTATATCCGTAATTAATTGGACAATAACATTTTTAGATTATAAACTGTCAGATGGGATGAAAAAGCTTACGGGTTATTTGACCGAGCATTAGCTGAAGAATATTTATACGGATTAATAGAAGGGATCAAGAAGAGTAAGTAACAAATGTCCATTGTAATAGGTGTAGATATTGGGACAACAAGTACAAAAACCATTGCTTTTGATGAACTGGGTCATATAATTTATCAAACTAGCTATGATTATCCGTTAATTACTGAAGAAACAGGTCAGGCGGAGGAAAGACCTCAAGATATTTTAAGAGCAGTCAAGCTAGGCTTAACAGAGGTACAAAGTAAAATTGCTATTGTTGAACTTAAAGGGATAGGCTTTTCCTCTGCTATGCATACTTTAATCTTAATTGATAAAAATAATCATCCTCTGACTAATGTTTATACATGGGCAGATAATAGAGCAACGGATACTTTTAAAAAAGATATTATCAAAGATGACTTGTTTGATCTGACAAAAAATACCGGTGCACCATTACATCCTATGCTCCCTTTAGGTAAATTATTATGGCTTAAAGAAAAAAATAAACAGTTATGGGATAAAACTGCTTTTATTGTTGATATTAAAAGCTATATTTTATATCAGTTCTCTCAGCACTACTATGTTGACTTTGCAACTGCGAACGCCTCAGGGCTTTTTAATACCTATACCAAAAATTGGGATGATAATATCCTGCAATATTTAAATATAAAAAAGGAACAGCTCCCTCAGTTAGTAGACACAACTTTTCAAGTGCCAAATTTTGAAAGTAGCATTAAAGTACCCCTTATAATTGGCGGCTCTGATGGGACTCTGGCAAATTTAAGCAATCCGCAAATTGATGAACGATTTTATACGGTTAGCTGTGGGACTTCTGCGGCCGTCAGAACAAATATTGACACTTTAAGACTATGTCAAAATCGTAAATTATTTACATATTATCAGTATCAAAATAATTGGGTGGTTGGAGCACCCACTAATAATGCTGGGGATGTGTGGCAGTGGTTAAAAGATAAGATTTTCAATTTAGCTACTTTTGAGGAACTAAATGATTTAGCCGAAAAAAGCCCTGTAGGCGCTAAAGGGCTATTCTTTGTGCCTTATATTTTTGGTGAACGTGCACCAATTTGGAATCCTGATGCTTCTGGTGGCTTTATGGGATTAACTGCAATTCATACAAATAAAGATTTAGCCAGAGCAGTATTGGAAGGGGAGCTTTATAATATAAATTTGATCATAAAGGAACTCAATCAATTTAATGGACAAAGGCCTGAAGCTTTAATATTAGTCGGAGGGATGGCTAAAAACCAATTTTTTGACCAGTTATTGGCAGACATAACGGGATACAAAGTTTATGTGCCTGAATCAGTTGAAGCTTCTGCTTTAGGGGCTGCCATCTTGGCGATGATAAGCTTAAAAATAATTGCTTCACCATTAATGATTCAAAAAGAATTGAAAATAGCAAAAGTTTTCAACGTTAATTCCCCAAACCATGCTATTTATGTGACTATGGAAAAGAAGTGGAACAAAGTAAGGCAATTAATGACAGAAGAATGGTTAGCGGTTGAATAACTATTAATTTCCAGTTTTTGGTAAAAGATGATATTAGGTCTGGTAAATGAAGCAAGTTGTGCGCAAACACGCTAAAACAGGTATACTAGTAATTAAGAAAAAAATTAAATGATGGAGGACTATAAATGCAACAGTTCGGTGTTATAGGCTTATCAGTAATGGGTAAGAACCTTGCTTTGAATGTGAGAAATAACGGCTTTTCCGTTTCCGGTTTTTCAATTGATAAGCCGGAAGTAGATGCTTTTGCTAAATATGAAGATGATAAATTAAAGCCAACATATTCTTGGGAAGAATTTGTTGATTCTTTAGAGAAGCCACGAAAGATTTTAATTCAAATTGCGGCTGGTAAACCTGTTGATGAAACTTTACAAAAATTACTGCCACTACTAGATAAAGGCGATATTTTGCTTGATGGTGGTAATTCGAACTTTCATGACACTAATCGGCGCTATCATGAAATGGAACAACATGGTATTCACTTTATTGGTATGGGTGTTTCTGGTGGAGAAGAGGGTGCTTTAAAAGGTCCCGCATTGATGCCAGGCGGTGATGAAGATGCCTATAAAAAGGTTGCACCAATATTAGAAGCAATTGCAGCTAAGAATTCCGAAGGCTATCCATGTGTCAGCTTTATTGGACCTGAAGGCAGTGGTCATTACGTTAAGATGGTCCACAATGGTATTGAATATGGCATTATGCAGGAATTTTCCGAAGTTTACGATATTTTGCGTAAGGTTGCGGGCAAAACAAATGATGAAATGTC
The DNA here is from genome assembly GCF_042679465.1 of Lactobacillus melliventris. Taxonomy (NCBI): domain Bacteria; kingdom Bacillati; phylum Bacillota; class Bacilli; order Lactobacillales; family Lactobacillaceae; genus Lactobacillus; species Lactobacillus melliventris. The sequence continues at coordinate 67,929 of NZ_JBHTMT010000002.1, forward strand.
AGCCATTTTTGCGCACTGGAATGAAGGATTGGTTCAAGCCTATTTAAGTGAAATTACTGCTGAAGTGCTAAAGCAAAAGGATAATTTAACCCCTGACCATGTAATTGATCATATCTTAAACGTTGCTTCTTATAAAGGTACTGGTAACTGGATGCTGGAAGATGGTGTTCATCTGGGTGCTCCAATCAGCGTTATTGCCGAAGCTGTAATTAGCCGTTTTATGTCTAAAGCTACTACGCGCGAGGGTAAAGAAATAACATGGAATGGTGATGTACCAGCAGATTTAATTGATAATCTTGGTCAGGCTTTGCAATTATGTCAAGCTGTAGCTTATGCTCAAGGTTTCCAACAACTGAAAATGGCCGCTGATGCTTATAACTGGGACTTGCGCTATCCGGCGATTGCTCAATCATGGGAAGCAGGTTGTATTATTCGCTCAGCAATGTTAAAAGACATTGAAAAGGCATTTTCTGAAGGTAAGAAACTTGATAACATGTTCCAAGATCCATATTTCAAGGACTTAATGAATAAGAATATCGCTGCTTTGCGTGTAGTGATTGAACTCGCCACTAGAGCAGGTATTCCTACTCCGACATTGAGCGCATCACTGAATTACTTGGAATCAATTTTTAATCCAAGTTTACCAGCAAACTTAATTCAAGGACAACGTGATTACTTTGGCGCTCATACTTACTTTAGAAATGACCGTAAAGGCGTTTATCACACTGAATGGTATGAGGAAAAATAAGTTGTTACACGTGTAACACTAAAAACCAGTTAAAGTTAAAACTTAACTGGTTTTTTAGTAGTGCTAATTATATTGAAAAAGTAGAGGTATTATGAGGGATAAAAAAGTACAAATAAAGCTGTTGCTGGAAGCAATGCTAGTAGGCCTTGCAAGCGGGATTGTAGTGGGCTTTTTTCGCTTTGGTATTCAAAAAATGACAGAATTATGGCTTAGACTGTTTCACGTGGCACATCAAAATGCATTATGGTTTATCCCAATCATTTTGGGACTCATTTTAGTAGGCTTAATTGCTGGTTATTTTGTTAAGCAATATCCTCATGTTGGCGGCTCTGGTATACCGGAAGTAAAACTACAACTGGAAGGAAATCTAACTCTGCAGTGGTGGCCTACATTATGGCGCAAAGTTATTGGTGGTATTTTAGTTATCAGTACGGGCCTGTTTTTAGGACCTGAGGGGCCTTCTTTGCAGATCGGTTCAACTATCGGTCAAGGTGTTGGCGGGGGCACTAAAGAGTCAAAAACGAATGCTCGGGTACTACTAGCTACTGGAGCGGCCAGTGGTTTAGCCGCAGCCTTTGGAGCGCCATTAAGTGGTGCATTATTTGTGCTTGAAGAAGTCTTTCATAACTTTTCACCACGGGTGTGGTTAAATGCACTTGCAGGTGCACTAGTCTCAGATTTTGTAGTTTCAAATATTTTTGGTCAAAAGCCAGCACTATCTCTGGTTTATCGTCATACTTTTCCCGTTAGGCTGTATGGCTATCTGCTCATCTTGGGCTTAATTTTGGGCTTACTAGGTCATTTTTATAAAACTGGCTTATTTAAAGTGAAAAAGTTATATGCGAAAATTACTTTTTTACCAAGTTGGTTATACGGACTAATACCTCTTACTTTATTAATACCAATCGCTTATTTTTACCCTTTAATTACTGGTCCGGGTAATCGCTTAATATTAGCGTTACCGCAGATTATTAAACAAAGCAGTTGGAAAATAGTAGGCTTACTCTTATTTTTCTTTGTTGTTAGAATTGTGTTTTCTATTATCTCTTACGATTCAGGACTACCAAGTGGTATTTTCTTACCAATATTAACAATGGGTGCAGTAATTGGTGCCAGCTACGGTCTTATTTTGGTGCAATTACATTTATTGCCGGCAAAATTGGTGATTAATTTGGTTATTTTCGCAATGGCTGGCTATTTCGCCGCCGTAATTAGGGCTCCTTTTACCGCCATCATCCTTATTACGGAAATGGTTGGGTCTTTGCTTCATTTAATGCCGCTAGCTGTGGTAGCTTTTGTTGCACTGCTGGTTGATGAACTGCTCAATGGTGATCCCATTTACGGTACGCTTGCTCGCGCAATGTCTGTAAAAAATAAAAAACATTCAGCGGTAGTTTCCGGCAAAACTGACCAGCTAACTGTGCCAATTTATGAAGACAGCCAGCTTGCGGGAAAAGAAATCATGCAGGTCAAGTGGCCTAAGCATACTTTAGTTAAAGCAATATATCGTGATGGCAAGTATGTAATTCCTAACGGTCAATCGGTAATTAAAGCCGGTGATTCTCTGGTTCTAACTCTTGATGCAGGCCGTCGTGGTCAGGTATTTAGTCAAATCAAGCAAATGCAAAGAGTCCGATATGATGGCTAGCATATTGTTTTTAACTGTATTCTATAATATTTATAATTTAAAAAAGCTAATAAATCAGAGCTTATTCTGACCTATTAGCTTTTTATGATAACTTTTTTATTCAACTTTTTGGTATAAATTTAGGCGCAATTTCGAATGCCCAAATTAGGTAAATGAAGAAACACTGGTAAAATCATCCCGTTTTTGGGAATGGTATCTAGTAATGAATTAAAATCCTGCATTGTTCCATATTTTGATTGAATTGCCTTGTCATAGCAGTTGTCAACATCTGGAAATTTATAAATAGAATTTTGAATTTTGATAATTGAAAATATTTTGTGAGTAGTCAAATATAGTGCCACTAGTAGAATAAAAGACTTCGTTAACTATTAAGCCAAAACTATTAGCTTCTAGGTCGAGTTCAGAAGCTTCTTGATCTGTTAGTTTGCGAATGTAAAAGTATTTATCAGAAAAACCAACATGAATTTTATATGCTTGAGCTAAGAAGTTAAAAATTGACCCCTCAATAATAGACTGATCCAAAAAGGGTACGAGTTGGGAATTGTAATAAGAAGTTTCAATACACAAGATTTTTTTATGTAACATTTTTTTCCTGTGTACCTTGTATACTTTAGTATTAGTTGTGCATTTTAATTTCTGAGCTAAGTCTAAGTTTGGTGTGACCAGCTCCAAAGAAGCGTTAGCATTTTCTACTTGCTCGTTCATGAGCTCATTAGTCCAGCCATGAGTAGTCTTACTGAAATTAATATAATCATCTTTTGGTAGCTTTCTTACATAAATTCCGCTACCTTGAACTTGATAAATTAATCCTTCGCTTTCTAATTCTGACAATGCTTTTAACAGTGTTGTTTTACTTGCTTTAAATTGGGTACCTAACTCGTTTAAACTTGGTAGCTTGTCGCCTTGTTCTAAATTGTTATTTTTTATTATCTCAACAAGACATTTCGCAACTTGTTCATACTTTAGCATAATTTTCCTTGACTTATTTTTCTACTTTCGCTTTTTCTTGGGCAATTAAGATTTTGTCATAATTTTTGGCAAATGGATAATATATAAAGAAACTCATTACTAACATTAAAAGTTGCCATAGTGCAGTTTTCCACCCGCCAACTATTAGTCCAGAAAGTACTGCGGGGGTTGTCCAAGGTACATAAACGCCATTAAATGGTGGGATAATGCCTAGAGCAATTGCAGCATAAGTTGCACTGCCTGAAAGAAATGGTGTTAAGACAAAAGGCACTAGCATTAATGGATTTAAGACGATAGGAAGGCCAAAAAGAATTGGTTCGTTAATATTAAAAATTGCAGGTACTATTTCCAACTTACCTAAAATTTTCATTTGAACTGATTTAGCATTTAAGCACATAAACACAACTAATCCAATCGTCATTCCGGCTCCAGTAACGGTTAGACATTGATCCATAAAAGATTGCGTTACAATGTGTGCACCATTAGCTAAAGTAAGCTTTCCTGCCTTATACAATGCTGAATTATCAGCATTATTAGACATTAAAAGTGGGGTCATAATGCCCCCAACAATAGTTGAGCCATGAACACCAAAGAACCATAAGAAAACCGGTAAAATAGAAATAATTAACATTCCACCAATGCCATCAGTTGCATGTTGTAGTGGAATTTGGATTACTTTATAAATCCACTCTGCCAATGTGGTATGAAAACCAAGACTAAAGATTCCGCAAACAATTGCAGCAATAGTAATAATTGCGGCAGCTGGTACTAAAGCAGTGAAAGAAGCAGCAACATTAGCTGGAACCTGTTCTGGCATTTTAATAACTAACTGATGTTTCATAAACCATGAATAAAGCCATCCAACAAATAAGCCAACTATTAGGGCTATTACCATTCCCTTGCCACCTAACCAATTTTTATCTATTAGGTTAGTGGCTTGCCAAGAAGTTGAGGTCTTACTAGGATTCGCAATATTAGTGACGGTTTTTATTGTATCAGGCTGCAATATAATATCGACAGTAACGGCTAAGAGTCCCGCTGGTGCAGCTTCAAAGCCAGCATCCTTAACCCAGCAGTAAGCAATTCCGAAAACAGCAAAAAGTGCCATAATTCCAAATGAGGCATTACTTGCTTGCATTAAAACAGGACCAATACCAATTTTGTTTAAATAATCTTGAACAGATTGTATAGGGAACTGTCCTAAAATTAAAAAAATAGCACCAACAATTATAAATGGAGTAGGATAGATCATTCCATCTTTAATCGCTTTAATTGGGCGAGTATTAACAAATTTCATTATTGTAGGCAAGACTTTGTCATTCATGAAACTTTTCATTATAATTATACCTTTCTTAAATTATGTAAGCACTTTATGATATTGTACATGTACAGTTTAACATTTCACCTACAATTTTGAAAGGGCTTTTATAAATAACGGAATAAAAAAGTAATTTTGATAAAGAATAATGTGAGTTTTAGTTTTAGAAAAATCGATAATATTTTATTTTGGTAAATTGTAAAATGAAGTTGAACACTTGCACTGATTAGAAAATAAAAAAAGTCCATTGGACTTCTCTGATAGAATGTAATTAACCCAATCAATTCTAGAAAGAAGTTACCAATGAACTCGCTTAATTCTACCATATCTACTCACCAAAAGGGCCAACATCTTGCCTTAACTGATCGGGTGACGCTCGAGGTTTTACGCAGCCAAGGTCAGTTCCTGCGTCAAGTTGCCGCCAGTCCCAATTGTTCACCTACAACCGTGAAATATGAGCTTGAACGCGGCCAGATTTCTTGGTATCACGGCAAAGGTACGCTACGATGCGCAAGCAGCGCAAAGACGTTACCAGATAAGGCGCTTAAACTGCGGCCGTAAACACGCTGAATAGTACCAGAACCAAGGCTGCTAAAAGCCAGATACCGGAATTTACTGCTGCTTTTGCTATGCCTTTATTTTCGACATTAATATGATTGATCAAAATATTCAAAGGCAAAAATTAAGAGACTGAATGTGACTAGCCACAAAATGGCGCAGAGCCTGCCAGCAATGGAATAAGGGAAAAAGCCAGAATTAAAGCTGGTTATTAGAGCAACAAAAAAGAAAGTAATAGTTCCAGTGTAATGATTGATTGCTTTTTCTTTAGTATTATGCAAAATAATTCCCTCCCATTAGTGGTAATTTAAAATTTTATTTCTGAATTTTAGTATTAAATAACTAAAAAGTAAAGTGAGATTTATGAATGATTACAAACAAAAAATCACTTCAAACTGAAGTGATCTTTTGTAATTAAACTAATATCTTTACATATTTGTAATCAAGAAAAAGATAACAAATATTACTAATAGGATATACATCATTGGTGAAACTTTTTTGGCTTGCTTAGAAGCAATCATGGTAATTGGGTAAGCTATCATGCCGAGTGCCAAGCCGTCAGAAATGCTGTAAGTCAATGGCATACCAACTACTGTTAAAAATGCTGGGAAAGCAATCTCAAATTTGTCCCAATTGATTTTTTTCAGATTTCCGGCCATGAGTACGCCAACGATAATTAGTGCTGGTGCAGTAACAGTGGTGGGAATAACCGCCAGAAGTGGACTGAAAATCATTGATATTAGGAAGAAAATTCCTACGAAAATTGCCGTTAAACCAGTACGTCCGCCCATGGCAATTCCTGCACTTGATTCTACAGAAGTTCCCAGTGGCGCAGTACCTAAGACGGCCCCCTCGACCATTGCTAAAGAGTCGGAAACGAAAGCTTTTCCAATTCGTGGAATCTTACCATTTTGATCTACCATGCCTGCTTGTTCAGTCATTCCAATCAATGTACCTGCTGTATCAAAGAACGTAACAAGTAGGAACGTTAAAACTACCATGAATAGTTGTGGGGTATTAATATCTTTTAAGTGAAATACAGCTTGACCAAATGTCGGAGCAATACTTGGAGCACTCGCAATAATACCCTTTGGCACAGCAACTTGGCCAATAATAACCCCAAAGACAGCTGTAATGACCATACCAATAAAAATTGATCCGGGTACATTCATTGCCATTAAGATTACGGTGAGGGTCAAGCCAAAAAGAGTAATCCAGACAGCTGGTGAATTAAACTTGCCTAAAGTAACTAAATTGGAATCACTATTGACAATTAACTTACCATTTTGCAGGCCGATAAAGGCGATAAATAAGCCGATACCAGCAGAAATAGCATATTTCAGATCTTGTGGAATAGCATCAACTACTATTTCACGCAGCTTCAAAACTGTTATTAAAATAAATAAAATAGATGCAACTAAAACAGCAGCTAAGGCAGTTTGCCAGTTAATATGCATTCCTCCGCAGACATTGTAAGCGAAAAAGGCTGCGCTACCTAATGTTGGGGCTAGAGCAACGGGGTAATTAGCTACTAGACCCATAATGAAGCAGCCAATTGCAATCGAAATTGCAGTAACTGTAAATGCTGCCCCTTTATCAATACCGGCTGCATGCAAAATGTTTGGGTTAACAAAAAGGATGTAGGAGAGACTGACAAACGTGGTTAATGCAGCTATTAATTCACGTTTAACAGTGGTATGAGCATCGTTTAAATGAAAGACTTTATCTAGTGTCGTCATTTTTCCTCCTAAAAATATTAAAATTATAAAGAACTAATATATCTAGTATATAACTTATTGGGAGTAAATGGACCATGTAATGCAAAATTATTTCCCAGGAAATAAAAAAGCAAACCTATCAAGATTTGCTTTGCATAATTACCACATACCGATTAGTTTCATCCAAGCTAATCCGATAATGCCATAAATTAAGATATAAAAAATACCAAATGTAAAACTCAATTTCCACCACTCATCTTGTTTTACATAACCAGAAGAAGCTAAGACTGATGCAGCAGGACTGGAATAATGGGTAGTAGAGCCCATGATTGCAGAAAATAGAGCTAAAAATTGTGCTGCCAGTAATTTAGGTGCACCGGCAGAAATTGCTACAGTTAATAATGGCAGATACATTGCTGAATTATGAGCTGTAGCACTGGCAAATAAGTAGTGGGTATAGAACAAGACCAATGCTAGAACTACCAAAACTATTAACCAGTTGAGGCCTTTCATTGCACTAGAAATGCTACTTGATATCCAGCCAATCAAGCCAAACTGAGTAAGCTTCTCAGCCATGAATACTAAAATTGACAGCCAAATCAAAATATTCCAGGCGCCAGTTTCACTCAACAAGTCTTTAGGTGTTAATACACCAGTAAGTAACAAAAGGGAAACAGAAATGAAAGCAATTAGTGTAGCATCAATTCCTAAAGTGCTGGAAAGCATCCAGAGTACTAAGGTGATTGCAAAAATGGCTGCCATTAATTTTTCAGATAAAGTAAGCTTTCCCATTTTTGCTAATTCCCCATCGGCCCATTCTTTGGCGTTAGGAGTTTCTTTAATTTCTGGTGGATAAAGTTTGTAAACAAAATATGGCACCACAATTAGACAAATTGCTGCAGGTACAATGCTGGCCATAAGCCACGGCATCCAGCTAAGAGTTACGCCGGCCTTACCGGCTAGTGCAACGGCGATTAAGTTAGGCGCACATGCGGTCATAAATAATGACGAAGTTATGATATTAACTTGAAATTCCGTAAAAGTTAGGTAAGCTCCCATCTTTTTACGTGAAGGATCATTGGGCTTAGAGTCAAATGTATTTGCTAATGATTGAATTAATGGATATACCACACCACCTGCTCTTGCACCATTTGAAGGAGTTGCAGGGGATACTATTAAATCGATAGCTCCTATTGCGTAACCTAAACCTAGGGACTTATGACCAAACCACTTAACAAAATATAAAGCAATTCTCTGCCCCAAGCCGGTTTTTACGATACCTCGCGAAATCATAAAAGCCATGACTATAAGCCAGGCAGATGAATTTGCAAATGCATTAATGGCTCCCTTTTCGATTACTTTTCCGTTAACAATTTTGTCTGCAAGTGGTGCAAGTCCAAGACAAATGGTTAAAGTAAAGCCAATTAAAGTGACGCCGCTGATTGCTATTGGCAATGTGATACAGCCAATAATTGTTCCAATAAATATTGCCAGCATATGCCAGGCTTGAACTGATACTCCGGCTGGACGAATTGGCGTCGTCAACCAGAATATAAGGCCAAACAATAGTGGCAATATAAATTTTTTGTAATCTATTGTTTTCATAAAAACCTCTTCCAAAATAAAAAGCAAATATATGAGTACGATTGACATCAATATATTTGCTTAGTTTATCATATTATATTTTTTTAACAATTAGTAAGTCTTAGAAATTTAGTACCCATAGAAAGACAATAAAGACGAAGAAAAGAATCCACATCATTGGTGTAATTTCTTTAACTCTCTTGGCAGCAACCATGCATATAGGGTAGGTTATTAACCCTAAAGCCAAACCATCGGATATTGAATAGGTTAAAGGCATACCAATTAAAATTAGAAAAGCAGGAACTGCAATTTCCATCTTGTCCCATTGAATATGTGCTGTGTTTTGTGCCATCAGAACACCAACAATAATTAATGCTGGCGCTGTAACATGTGTGGTAAACAAGCCTAACAGGGGACTGAATATCATTGATATTAAGAAGAAAATAGCCACAAAGACAGCAGTTAAACCAGTCCGGCCGCCAACAGCAATACCGGCACTTGATTCAACAAAAGCACCGACTGGTGAAGTTCCTAAAACGGAGCCAACCATCATAGCAGTTGAGTCTGACGCCAGAGCTTTACCTACACGGGGCATTTTGTTGTCTTTCATAAAGCCGGCTTGTTGGGCTAAGCCAATTAAAGTACCGGCAGTGTCAAAGAAAGTTACTAAGAGGAAGGTAAGTACAACTACCCACATTTGCAGAGTATTAATATCTTTAACATGGAAAATCGCTTGGCCAAATGATGGGGCAATACTTGGTGCTACTGAAACTATTTTAGTTGGTAAAGGGATTTGTCCTGTAACTACACCAAAAATAGCTGCCAGGATCATACCAATAAAAATAGCTCCCGGTACATTTAAAATCATTAAAACAACAGTAACAATAAGGCCGAAAATGGTAATCCAGACAGCCGGATCATGAAGTGAACCCAAGCCGACCAGTGTTGATTTGTTTGCTACAATTAAACCACCATCTTGCATTCCCAAAAATGCGATGAACAGGCCGATTCCGGAAGAAATAGCGAATTTTAAGTCAGCAGGGATAGCATTGATAATCTTTTCCCTTAACTTAAACATAGTAATTAAAATGAAGATAATAGAGGCCACAAAGACAGCGGCTAAGGCTGTTTCCCATGAAACATGCATACCTACACAAACGGTATAAGCAAAAAACGCATTAATACCAAGGGCAGGAGCTTCTCCAATAGGATAGTTGGCAACGATCCCCATAATAGCAGTACCTAAAGCACTGGCTAAAGCAGTGGCTGTAAAAACTGCCCCTTTATCCATGCCACTGGCTCCCAAGACACTTGGGTTAACAAATAAAATGTATGACATGCTGATAAAAGTTGTTAACCCAGCAAGAAATTCAATTTTAACATTGGTTTTGTATTTATCGAGTTGAAAATAACTCTTTATAAAATTCATCTAACCTCTCCCAAATATATTGTTCGTGTTTTAAATCAAACTAACGACTATTCTAGTTTACCATTCATTTAAAATAATGCAAACACGAATAATACTAGCTATAATTAGGCAAAATAAGCATAATTTATTAATAGTTACATTTATGAACAAATTGACCTGTTAATACTTTAATCGGTAAAATGAGGGTAAAACTGTATTAATTTATGAAACTCGATAGGAGAAAAAATGGGAAATTTAATTTTTTCAGATATAGATGGTACTTTAATTAACTCAAAACAAGAAGTTACACCTAAAACTAAAATGGCTATTCGGAAGCAAATTATTAAGGGTAATGTTTTTGTGCCAGTTTCTGCCCGCATGCCCAAGGCAATTATGTCAGTTGTCGGTGAAATTACTAAAGCATGTCCAATGGTTGCATATAATGGAGCTTTGGTTTTGGATGAAATGGGTCACACGCTTGATTCACGTTCCATGCCTTCTGCAAAAGCTGCAGAAATATGCACCTATATTGAACATAAAAATAATGGTGTGGTTTGGAATGTCTACAGCGGTAACAACTGGTATTATTTCCCAGGTAATAATGATGAATTAGTTAAGAACGAGGAAAAAATAGTTAAATTCAGGGCGCAACCAAGTTCAATTGCTGAAATCAGCCAACTTGAAAATGTTCATAAAATTTTGCTGATGGGCACGCCCGATTTATTAGATGCTACGCAAAAAGACTTGCAGCAACTTTATCCTGAATTTTACATCGTAAAATCTGCTGCAAATTTATTGGAAGTTGTTGTTAAGGGCGTTTCTAAGGGTCAGGGTGTAAAAGTAATAGCTCAGGCCTTGGGCGCAGACTTAAAAGAATGCTGGGCATTTGGCGACAATTATAATGATGAAAAAATGCTGCAATCAGTGGGTCACCCTGTAGTAATGGGGAATGCACCGGAGGACCTAAAGAGAAAATTTACAACTACTTTAGACAACAATCATGATGGCATAGCAGCAGTCCTTGACAAAATAAATTAATAGAGCTTAGTTCGTTTCAAGCAAGGGAGATCGTGCTTGATTACCGAACCATTTGTGATTAATTCTTGTGAGAGTACCGTTTCGTGCTAGTTTTTCTAGTGCTTGATTGATTTTGCGCTTCATGGTTACGTCACTTTTTCTCAAACCGACACCAAATTCTTCTTTAGGGAAGGGACTATCGATTTCGGTAAAATTTTCCGGATGCTTTTGCTTAGAAATGTAATAGTCTGCATAAGAACTGTCGATTAAAAGGCCGTCAATCCTGCTAGCAGTTAAATCTATAAAAGCATTGGTAAAGGAATCATAGAGAATAGGATCATGATTTTTAATATGGTTTTTAAAAACTTTAGGGTATTTCATTACATCGTTATAGCCAGAAGAGCCGGTTTGAACTCCTAAAGTCTTATTTTTCATTGCAGCAATAGTATTAATTTTATTCTTCTTGAGGCTTACTAATACTTGTGAAGTATACAGATAAGTTTTACTAAAATTAACTTTGGCCTTACGTTCTGGATTCTTGCTAAAACCATTCCATATCAGATCGATTGTGCCGTTTTTAAGCTCTGTAGTATTCATAGACCAGTCAATAGTTTGAAAGCTGACATTGATGCCATATTGCTTAAATACTGCTTTAGCTAGATCAACGTCATAACCAATTAACTGACCATTTTTTTGCCTAAAATCCATGGGCACAAAAGTATCATCTACACCAACTGTAACATACCCACGCTGCTTGATATGGGACCAATTATCAACTTCGTTAGCTTTTCTATTAATTGACACACCACTGCAGCCAGAAACAAAGAAGATAGAACAGACGAGCGTTATTGCAAGAATTAAGAGGCGCTTAGTTTTCACTTATATTACCTTCTTATCATCTAATGCTTTAACTCTAAATACTTGATCAGCAACTTGACTGGCGAATTCCATGTCATGAGTCACAATAATTTGTGTCATTTTGTTATTATTTTTAAGTTTTAAAATTATTTTTCCGACTTTTGTTCTTAAATCTGGGTCCAAAGCAGAGGTGGGCTCATCATAACATAAGATATGAGGCTCCATTGCTAGCGCACGTACAATAGCTACTCTTTGTTGCTGACCTCCAGAAAGCTGATAGGGATAAAGATCCTCTTTACCAGTTAAATCCAGTTGTTGCAATAACTTTTGTGCGTGAGTTTGCGCCTGCTCTGCAGTTTCTTTTAAAACTAGGGTTGGTGCCAAAGTAATGTTTTCAATTACAGTTAAATTAGGAAAAAGCTCATAGCTTTGAAAAACGACTCCGATAATATGACTTTTGCTATCAGGAGCAGTCGGGTCGAATTTTTGCCCATCCCATAAGAATTCACCTGAATCAATTCTTTCCAAACCACTTAAGCAGCGCAATAAAGTGGTTTTTCCCGCTCCCGAAGGTCCTACAATGGCCAAAATCTGTTGGTCAGGAATAGTGAGGTTTAATTTGTTTAAGATAGTGCGTGAGCCAAATTTTTTGGTAATGTTTTTAAGTTCTAGCATATTGTTTCCTTTAATTTACTTCCACTTTGCAAAATTGCGTTCAATTTTCTTTAGCAAAAATGATGCTATACCAGTCATTAGTAAATAGATTATCCCGACTATCATTAAAGGAATCAGTGTTACGTCTCTGGCAGTAGCAACATTGCCGGCACGTAAAAGTTCACCTAGACCGATGACATAAACAAGCGAAGTATCCTTAACCAGGTTGATAACTTCGTTTCCGATTGAGGGTATGACAATTTTACTAACTTGCGGAATTATAATATGTGTCAAAGTTTGCCAGTAATTTAGTCTCAAAACCCGTGCACTTTCATATTGTCCTATTGGAATTGACTGAAAGCCTCCACGGAAAATTTCTGCGAAATAAGCTGTGTAGTTTAAGATAAAAGCAAAAAGCGCTGCATCGTAGCGTTGAAAAATTATTCCGACTATGGGTAAGCCATAAAAAATAAAAATTAATTGTAACAAGAGTGGGGTACCCCGCATAATCCAGATATAAAATTTTAGAATTAATCGTAGAGGCTTAAAATGTGACAGTAAGCCTAAGCTAACTATAATCCCTAAGGGAATAGCAGTAATTAAAGTCCAAAAGAATAAAATTAATGTCATTTTTGCACCTGCAAAGAGAGAGGGCATAATTGAAAGGATATAATTCATTTTTCTCCTTCTTATAAAGTTAATTTAATAGGGCGGGTAAATGATTAGCCTGCTCGAGCAAATAAAACTGGATAAATTGATTAAAAAAATATGTGAAAAATATATGATTCAATAATAACATAGTTTTCTGATTTTTTATTTGAGTAAGTAACAAAATATTTAAATTGTCATCCAGCTATCTAATTGCTAGAGCTCACTTTTAGAGCTTTTACTATAAATTAAACAGTACTTTAAAATAGCAATAGGCAACATAAAAAGGCCATTAGCACATAGTTCTAATGACCTTTTGATCATAATTTATTTATTGTTAATCTATTTGAATATTTGTAGACTTATTCCATGATTCGGGTAATTTACCCATTTCTTTTAATTTGGCAACAATTTGATCAAGTACAACTTCTCTAGCCTGCTTATCAGTCATAAAGTCTAGCTTGTCACCATCTATCTCCATTTTAGGTGAGTAGTCATACTTTTCATACCAAGGTTTATAGTAGCGTAAAAGCCGCTTATAATAATCTTCCAGTGTTGCATCATAGCTCAATTGTTCATAAGGTCGACCACGTTTTTGAATTCTTTTAATCATGGTATCGTATGAAACTTTAATATGAACCAGCAAGTCTGGATTTTTCTTAGGCATATGTTTGAGCTCACTCATCATATTATTAAGCAGTTCGTAATAGGTAGCTACTTCTTCTTTGGTGGCCCGACCAATATCTGCGTTCATCTGAAAGAAAAGGGCGTCTTCATAGATTGAACGATCAAGAACGTTGTTATCATCAGTCAATGCATCCTTGATACTACGAAAACGAGTGTTTAGGAAAAATACCTGAAGTAAGAATGCGTATTTTTTAGGATCAGCATAAAAAAGTGGCAATACAGGATTGTTATCGACACTTTCATAAAATGGTTTGGTTCCTAAATACTTAGCTAATATACTGGTTAAACTGGATTTACCGGCTCCAATTGGCCCGCTTAAAACAATAACTGTCATCACGTTCCTTCTCTATTCTAAATTGCCTATTGCGTGCAATTTGTCATCAATCTGATTTAAAACTTCTTTTTTGGCATCTTCATCGCAGATAAAATCGTATTTATCCCCGTCGATCTTAATCTTAGGAGATGCATCATATTTCTCATACCATGGTTCATAGTACTTAATTAGCCTAGCGTAATAGTCTTTTAAACTAGGATCGGTACTGATTTGCTCAAATGAACGCCCCCGCTTTTTAATGCGTTTAAGCATTGTATCCAGGGAAACATGAATGTAAATTAGTAAATCTGGCTTTTTGCTGGGATTACCTGGGGTATCTTCCATCATGTTTTCGAGTAAACTGTCGTATATCTTAAATTCAGTAGGGTCAGCTACTTTACTGTCCGCGTTCATTTTGAAAAAGAGTGCATCTTCATAAATTGAACGGTCTGATACACTATTTTTTTCACGAATTGCCTGGTTGATTTGTGCTAAACGATGGTTAAGCAGATAGATATTAAGCAAAAAAGTATAGCGTTTCATGTCTTGGTAATATAAAGGAAGAACAGGATTATTATCAACTCCCTCATAAAAGGCTTGTGTACCTAAGTGCTCAGCTAAAATACTAGTTAAACTGGATTTACCGGCTCCAATTGGCCCACTTAAAACAATAACTTGGATCACGTTCTTTCATAAATACAATATATAGATTCTTATTTAGTTTAATACGAGATATAGTGGTATACAAGCAAAAAGTAAATTAAAATTTTAATCAAAAAGTCAAGTAATTTTGTATAATACAGAATAAAAAATTAAGTATTCAAGTAAATAATTTATTACAAAATTAGATGTTACACGTGAAACCAAAAAATCTGACTGATAAATCTTAATTAATTATTTTACTGAGGATTGATGCCGATATCATTCGGTGTTAAGCCCTTTTATTCTGTACTTTGATTCTTTCGATGCTGTGATAAATAAAGTAGTCAATAATTGCTCGTTTTGATTGCATTAAGTATAATAAGTGATTTTGCAATTATAGAACGAATTATTTTTTTAAGGCTCGAAAAAGTTGCAGTTGATATTTATATACTGCTGCTATGGGAAAATTCTAAGAATGAAAATTAAAAAGAAATTGTTTTAATGTTAAAAAAGATATAAGATAGTAAGTAAATTATAAAATTATTAGTAAATGATGGAAGTAAGAGGGCATAACTGATATCTTGAAAAGATTTTTATCTTTAGATAGTACAACTCCTGCTGTAAGTACCATTTAAGAGTCTTTTGAAGAAGTAATGCAAAAACCATATTATTCTATTAAACCAAAATCATTTTAGTATTAACTCTAAAAATAGGGATTTAGACAGGAAGTAAATCATGGACGATACTATAACAAAATTTTCGCTTTGGACCTACATTAAACGTAATTCAGGCATGTATGTAATTTTAGCCATCCTCTATTTTGGGCGGAATTTAGCACAAACTGCTGCCAGCATTTTTAAAGGTAATGCACTTACTGCTTTGACTCAGCACAGTTTAAAGGGCTTTATTGTTGATACAGGTTTAAACTTGCTTAGCTGGGGCTTTTTTCTGATTTTCTTTTTTTGTAGTTCACGGTATTCCGCTGTAATCATCAAGGCCGTCGATAATTCCATTAGGAACGCATTAGCCCATATAATTGGTCGCCAAGAGTATGAAGATTTCAACAAGCACACGGAAGCTGATTATGTTTCCTGGTTTACTAACGATATTAACCAAATTAATCAAGATGGCTTTTTCAGTTTAGAGCAAACATTTAGCAGCGCACTCCTAGGAATTATTGCCAGTGTCATCCTGTTTTTTTACCATCCACTCTTATTTGTAACCACTTTGGTTTTTGCTGTTATTATGATTTTATTTCCCCGTCTTTTTAAGAAAAAGTTGGAGGAATTATCGCAAAAACAAAGCAAGCAAAATGAGGTGTTAACGTCAAAAATAACCGATGTTCTTGAGGGCTTTGTCAACCTGCTCACGCTTGGTCAGCAAAAATTGCTCAATAAAATAGTTCTTGCGGCATCAGATAAGACTGGACAGGCTCGGGTTAATTACATTACGGAAATGTCATTCTCTAATTCATTGATTAATCTGATAAGTATATCTGCTCAAACTATTTTAACTGTTGAATCCGGATACCTGGCCTTTCACAATCAGATTCCAATTGGAGCTATTTTAATTGTTGGTTCAATGTCCGGGAATGTTTTTGGCAGCTTGACAGAAATCAGTATTGATCTAACTTCAATTCGGGCAGTTCAACCTATTTTTGACAAATATAATAAATTAGCTAATACGCAGGAAAAAACAGGGGACAAGGATGTTGCTCCTTTGACCCAGCAAATTGCATTTAGCGATCTTTCGTTCAGCTACCCCAATAGTGATAGACCTATTTTAACGAATGTTGCCGGCAGCATTAAGCGAGGAGAACGGGTAGCTATTGTTGGACCGTCAGGCTGCGGTAAGTCGACCCTGGTAAAATTAATTGGTGGTTTATTAACCGGCTACCAAGGATCACTTACCTGGGATAACAATGAATACCGTGAGCTTAGTCTGCGGTCGCTACATAAGCAGATCGCTTATATTGACCAGTCAGCCTATATTTTTGATGGCAGCCTGCGTTATAACATCACTTTAGATCGTGAGGCAACTGAAGAAGAGCTGAAGACTGCGATTAAACGTGCAGGTTTGGAAAAATTTGTCGCTGACAGCGCCAGCGGGCTTGACACTGTTTTAAAACACGCCGGTAACAATATTTCGGGTGGGCAAAAGCAGCGAATTGCACTGGCACGGCAATTGCTGGGTAACCCGCAGGTTATTTTGGCCGATGAAATTACTTCCGCAATTGATGAAAAGGACGGACAAAAAATCGAACAGAGCTTGCTCAATTTGAACGATATCACTCTAGTCTACATTTCCCACCACTTGCGACCTGAAATTAAAAAGCAGTTTGATCAAGTAATTGAATTAGGAAAATAGAATGCTGAGTCTTTTATTGACCAATTAAATAAGCTGTGAAACTCTAGTCTTTTAGATTATGGGCATAGTGTTTTATGCAGATACAGTCAATGAAGATACTCTTAAATGCAAATGTAGCTATTACCTAATATTCTGCAGAAATAAGCGGCAAAATTGATGGCTTCCTAGGAGATATAATGTTTCCACGCACCGCCTTTTAAATGGAATGATAAAAATGAATGATGAACAATTTTTTAAATTAAGAAAGATACTAGATCTTTTTAAAAATCAAGCTCCGACAGCTATTATTGAAGAGAATGTAAATAGCGTTGAAAATTATAAGGCAGAATCTGCTGATGAGTATAATAGAGCAAAAAGATATCTTGGCGAAAATAATAACTCGTTTAAATCTTTTCATGTAAGTGTGGATTCAGCAAAAGATTTCTTGTGTTTATTGAACTTGCTGGGTGCAATACATGCAAATTTTAATATACGTTCAAAGCCTTTTATAATAGAAGGAGAAGAAAGCAGTAAGTCGCTAAAAAAAGAGAACGACTATTTTAACAATTGGATGGAGTGTTTTTCAAACTATGAATTTATGATAGTTAATTTCGATGAAACTGCTTTAGACCAGGATCAATATTACGGTTAATTTCATTAATTCATAAAAGGTAGTAGAGTTATGAAATGACCCCCAAATTTAGGACAAATTTGGAGGCTATTTTTATGACTAAATTATCTAAACAAGATAAAATTAAAATCAAACTAAAAGGACTAACTCCGATTGAATATCGGCAATTAGTCCTTAGATATCAACTAAAAAAGTGTCCAAATTTTAGGGTTAACATCAAAAATTATGCTTATTATTTAACTCTAGATTCTTTAGATTCCTTTTTCTTTTCTTCAACTTTATCTTGAGCTTTGTCTTTTTGATCGCTGATTTTATCCTTAGTGTCATTAGCAGCACCGGTGATACGGTCCTGTAAGCTGACAGAATCTTTTTCGTGTTGCTCTTTAGTTTTAATGTCAACTACTGTAACATTGACTTCAACTGTATCAAGACCGGTCATTTCTTTAACTTTTTCTTGGATCTTTTCTTTAATTTGATCATATAGCTTGGTAATGTCTACGCCATATTCTGCAACGATCTCAATATCAACGGCTACCTGCTTTTTGCCTACTTCAACATTTACGCCTGAAGTGACGTCATCGCTATTAACAATTTTATCGGCAATATTTGAGAAAAAGCCGCCGTTAACTGTTAAAAGACCTTTAATGTCAGATAAGGCAATACCCACGATTTTTTGAATTACCTTTGAATCATATTTTAAATCGCCTTTAACTTCAGGCTTTGAACTACTTTGATTTGAACTTGATTGTACCATATTGTATATACTCCTTATATAAATTATTTATTCTGCAACATTTTTTTGAATACCGGCCAGTAATGTCCAACTAAAAAGCCGCAGACTAACATTACGATGACGAAAATAGTTTTGAAAAATCCCAGTATCAAAAAGCAAAATGCCAGTAACACGCCAATTACGGCACCGCTTATTTCTGGGAGGTATTTTTTATATTCTTCTTTCATTTTGACCTCCTTTATTGAACGCGCCTTTCAGGCTTATCTGCTTTGTGATAATTGATAAACTTGATGTTAATTTTTGGTTTTTGCTCAATTCCTAGCAATTGCTTCAGATTCTTTTTTAATTCTTCAAGATAGTCGTTAAGCAGGGCAGCAATGTTTTCACCAGGGCCCAAGTCACCGCCGATTTTAATTTTAATTCGGCGTTTTGTTAACTTGGAACTAACCTTTGCATTATTTAAATAAGGTAAATCGGCAAGTGAATTCATTACATAGCCATTAATGGCCTTGGAAGTAACCTTAACTTGACCATCACTTTTATGAATTAAATTAAAGTTTCTTTGGACTGGCCAAAATAGGATGACAATTAAACTAACAATTAGTATTATAAAAACAATTATACTAATACCAATTAAATACCAGGCAAATATCGGGTTAATAGTACCTAAATGAGGTAATTTAATCTTTAAATACTTTTGCCAAAAACTACTGGTTTCCCATATTAAGTAACAAGGCACAGGTAATAGTAATAACATGCCTAATACCAATAGCCACTTTTTACTCCTCTTCAACTTATCACCATCCTCTCAGGGTTCATCTTAATAATAATACTGATTATTTTAACAGACTAATAATATGCACCATATGTATACAATAACAGTTCGCAAAATTGCGCACAAAAAGAGCGGTGTTTTAATGCACCGCCCTTTTTAGCTTAATATCAGTTAATTACTTATTGTATGTTGAACTTAATTTACTTGCTGCAGCCTGGTCCACAATAAGAGTGACATTTTGATGTTGTTGCAAAACTGAAGCTGGTACGTCTTCTGTTACTGGACCTTCAACCATCTTTTGTACAGCATCAGCCTTATTATCGCCAAAAGCCATAATTACTATTTCTTTGGCAGACATTATATTTGCAATGCCCATGCAGATAGCTGATTTAGGGACTTCGTCAATGTTATTGAAGAAGCGAGAATTAGCTTTAATGGTATTCTCTGTTAATTGTACTTCGTGGGTAATAGAATCAAATGAAGTTCCAGGCTCATTAAAAGCAATGTGACCGTTTTGTCCTAATCCTAATAATTGAAGATCAATTGGATTTTCTGCAATTATTCTGTTGTAGTCAGCTGAAGCACCTTCGGGATCCTTAATGGCTTTGATTCCATCAGGAACATAAGAGTGTTTAAAAGGCTTTTTATCAAACAAGTTTTTTTGCATAAAATAATGATAACTTTGGTCATTATCGGGAGTTAAGCCAACATATTCATCAAGGTTAATACTAATTAAATTGCTGTTATCCAAATCACTTTCGGTCCATTGCTGGTATAAAGTAACGGGAGTTGAGCCGGTTGCCAAACCGATTACCTTAGTGCCATTAGCAATACTATCTTTAAATAAGTCAAAAGCCTTCTTACTGCCACTGGCTTTATCTTCTGTGATAATAATTTTCATTTTTATTTACGCCTCCATATTAGTTAAGTTAATTATAAATTGGTATATTCCAATTTGTCAACAGGATGCGACAATAGATATTACTTTAAAATTATGCAAAAAAGAGCTTACCTATATTTGTTTCACATGTAACAAATATTAGGCAAACTCTAAAATACTGTTTTTATTCACTTCTTAGTGCAATTGCTGCATCTTTCTTAGCTGCCATCCGCGCTGGCAAGTGGCCGCCAATCATAGTTAAAATGGTTGAGATAATGATTAATATCAGGGCATGCGTAGGGTTAAGCTGCGCCACATTGCTTAAGTCAGTAATTGAGTAAAGAAGACTATTAATAGGGAAGACCAGCAACCAAGCAATGAATACACCTAAAACCCCAGAAAAAACACCTAAAATAAATGTTTCGGCATCGAATACCCTGGTAATGTCTTTTTTACGGGCACCAAGTGCCTTTAAGATTCCTATTTCCTTAGTTCTTTCTAAAACAGAAGTATAAGTTAAAATACCAATCATAATCATTGATGTGACTAAAGAGATTGCGGCAAAGGCAACTAAGACAGTAGTAATACCATTAAGCAAGCCGCCGGTCATCGAAGTAACAGCGCTTGACATATCAGTATAGATAATCTTATCTTTTTTCTTTTTACCACGATTCCATTTATCTAAGTAATCAAGTACTTTATCTTTGGCATCAAAGTCATTAGGATAAATCATCATACTAGTTGGTATGGTGGAACCACCAATTGACTGCATCATTTGTTTCTTTTCCTGAGAATTCATACTTTGACCAGTCATGACATTTTGAGTGGTCTTTTTCTGGGCTTTTACTATCTCTGAAGCTTTATTTTTATTGATAACATTTTGTGTTAACTGGTCACTGTAGGCAATTCCTGCTGACAAAAGTGCCATAGAATTTTGGTCTTTTGGCCTGATGACGCCTACAATCCGCAGTTTGGTTTTGCTATTATCGTACATAGAATTACTGATTTTTTGCGGAATAAACATACCTGTCGGTAATTTCTGATAATAGTCATTGTTGGCGACAATTTTGAAGGTTTTACCAACAAATTTGGGATACTTTATTTTTTGACCAGCTTTAACTTTGAAACCTAGGTTTTTAATAATATTAATATTTAACTTGTTTTCATTATCTGTTACTAAGACTAAATCGGTAGCTTTATGTGGCCACGCTCCAGACAAAAGTTGATAATTTTCTTTCAGGAAATTACTTTTACCAGAATTAAGTGTAGTAGGAAATACTGATGAGCCTAACCCAGTAGCACTAATTGCTTGCATCCGCATCTGGGCAGCTGCTTGAGAACTGTCTGAACTAGCAGAAATGGGGGAGAATTGGACTCGCTTAATTTTATTATCGTTACGTGTTAGTAAATTTAAGTTAATTCCACGCTGATAGGAAATATTGTTAGCATAATCAGGATTTATTTTTTTAATGTAATTAACATACTTTTGACTAATTTTATTTTGATGAGTCGATTCTTGCAGTCTATCTTTTTCAACAGTTAAATAGCCCCGATTTTTGACATTCTTATCAGATTCGTTACGGTCTTCAATACTTGAAGCATCGGTGGCGGTTTGATTGATGGTAACGGGATATTTGGCTAGTGCCTTACTCATCGTTGTATCAATCTGCTTTTGAAAGCCGTTGGATAAGGCTAAAACAACTGCGATAGATATAATTCCGATACTTGACGCAAAGGCTGTCAAAGTTGTTCTGCCTTTTTTAGTCATAATATTGGTAAAGCTTAACTTGATGGCGTTCCAATACGACATTTTTGTCCGTTTCAGCTTAAAAGTATCTTTTTCTTTTTCTGGATTAAAAGGATTGGAATCATTTAAAATTTTACCATCCTGAAAGTTGACGATTCGGGTGGCATATTCCTGAGCTAAATTAGGATTATGTGTAACCATAACTACTAAGCGGTCTTTTGACAGCTTTTTAATCAGCTTCATGATTTGCTCAGATGTTTCAGTGTCAAGAGCACCGGTCGGTTCGTCGCACAGTAAGATATCAGGATCATTGGCTAAAGCGCGCGCAATTGCGACACGCTGCATTTGACCACCAGATAGTTGATTGGGGTTTTTAGAAATATGGTCCTTTAAGCCAACTTGGGTTAAAGCGTCTACTGCTCGCTTATGACGCTCAGAAGCAGAAACTCCGGATAAATTCATGCCCAATTCGACATTAGCAATAATTGATAAATGCGAAATTAAGTTATAGTTTTGGAAAACAAAGCCGACAGAATTATTTCTGTAGGCGTCCCAGTCTGTTTCCTTAAAATTTTTAGTGGATTTACCGTTAATAATTAAGTCTCCACTATCATAACGATCAAGTCCACCAATGACATTTAATAACGTGGTTTTACCAGACCCACTAGGACCCAAAATTGCCACAAATTCTTGGTTACGAAATGATATGGAAACACCATCAAGTGCATGCGTAACCGTATCACCGACATGATATGACTTGCGTAAATCTTTTAATTGTAACATGTCTTTTTCTCTTTCTTTTTAATAATTAATTAATAACAGATAGTTTAACATTAATGAAAGAGCAAAGCCAAAAGAAGATGACTATTTTAATGAATAAGTCCAGTTAAATCAAATAAAGCATAAATAATGAAGAATAATACAATTAATAGAATAGCAATAATATGCCGTTTCTTGTTTAAAAGTAAAACTGCAGCAAATTCACGCACGATTGCATTGGGCAGAAAGTAAAAACGAGTATAGCAGCCTACGCCATTGGCATTAAGCCCAGCGGCTTTAGCATAAAGGGAAGCCCTAAAAATGTGATAATTATTACTGAAAAATTTTGCTCTGTAATTTTTACTGCCAAAATCTTTTGCGGCCACTTCAGCTGAAAATTTCATGTTTTGGTAGGTATTCTTGGAGTTATCTTCTAGTAATATATCATTAGGCTCGATTCCACGAGCGATTGCGTATTCAGTCATTGCCTGTGCTTCAGCAACTTTTTCGTCTCCGCCTTTACCACCAGACATAATAAACTTAGGCTTTTTTCTTCCCTTAGTGACCTGCTTTTGAGCATACTCAATTGCACGATTGATGCGACTAGCTAAAAGTGGTGTAACTGTTTCACCTTGCGACAGCCCGGCGCCCAAAACAATTAAGTAGTCTTGGTTATACTGTCTTGGTACAATTTGATAGAAAGTCAAATTTACTAAAAAGTTATAAGCAACAAAAAGCAGATAATCGAAAACAGCTGTTGGCGCATATAATAGTATTCTGATCCAAGACGGCATATTTTTAAACGGACCAATTAGTGCAATTAACCACACGACAATTATTCCGATACCAATAAAGAGTGTTAATAAGTTTGATAGTGTGTGACTTTCGCGTTTCCAGACAATATAAGCATTCCATAAGAAAAACAGCCAGGAAAAGGCAGCCATCAGAGTAATTGCGGCTACAAATAAAACTACTAGAATTTCATAAGTTAAAATGAGCGGCCTTAAGCTCGTAGATAGAATCATTACTGTGAGCCAAACACCGAATGTTAACAAAAAAATCGTGAAAAGAATACCATTAAGTAATCTCCGAGGTTCTTTTAACCAAGAAACCAAAAAAACAGTGAGTGTTGCTAACATAATAAGTGAAAGAATTATAAAAGATCGGTTCTGGTTTAGAATCTCAAAAAGTCTAATCATAATAACCTGCCTTTGCTCTAGAGATAAGTCTATTATAATAAATATGTTTAAAAAGTCCTAGTAAATTAAAGTATGCTAGAATAAGAAAGTTATTTCCCAGGAAATAATTACCGGCCTTATTATGATATCTGAGCCATAACATCAAATAAAGACTGGTTATATTGATACTGAGATACTAGATAAATTAGTTATGGCTTTGCTTTTATTTTGGTCAGAAAGGAGCTTAGTGAATGAAAAAGTTTTTCTATTTTCTAGGAAATCTAATTACAATAGTGCTTGCTTTTATACTTTATACGATTGTACAACAGTTTTATTTTTATCCTTACAAGTTAAGAAAATCATTGGGCTTAGGCAATATTCCTTTTGTGGTGCTGACTGCCATAATTACAATCATAGCTTTGCTTTTAGTATTTTACTTTTATTGCCTGCAGTTAAGGCGTAGTAACGAGCAAAATTATAATAGTAAACCACACTGGCAGATTAGAAAAGTATTGCTCTCTCTTTTAGGGGCAATAATGCTCATTTTTGTCAGTGCAACTATTCAATTGGCTCTAGGTTTTAATACTAATCAGACTTCTACTAATCAAAATCTTCTTGATCAAATTTCTTATCAGGCAGGTTACTTTTTCCCCGTAATGGTTATAATTGTGGGACCAATATTTGAGGAAATTATTTTTCGCGGACTATTCTTTAATACTTTTTTCAATAAAAACACAAGTAGTAACAAATGGTTGGGCATACTTTTAAGTGGACTTATTTTTGGTTATGCTCATGATCCCGGACTAACCAAATATCTGCTCGTTTATTGGGCCTTAGGTTGTGTATTAGCATGGGTTTACACTACTAGCAAGGATTTACGCTATTCGATTTTATCCCATATGATTTTTAATTCCTTAGGATTCCTATAAATAAAGCCTGATAAATTACGTCTCGTCTAAAACGCTGATTTATCAGGCTTTTTTAAATAGGAAAATTTCTTAATTAGTAGTTTTACTGATTCCTGTTTGTTCTGGGTTTGTAGGCGTAGTTTTAGCTAAAAGCGCCAAGCTAATTGAAATCATATCTACTACTTCCTGTAAAATAGCACCCCAAAAAGCGGGAATAGCACCGGTAAAGGCAATTAATTCAATTATAATTACTATTGTGATAGCTGTTAATACATCAATATTAGCGACTTTCATCGTATGCTTAGAAATAGCTACGGCATCGTTAATTTTAGATAAATCATTTACCATAATAATAGCATCTGCACTTTCGCTGGCTGCCGAGGCTCCCTTGGCTCCCATCGCAATACCAACATCAGCAGCAGATAGACTAGGTGCGTCATTAATTCCGTCACCAGTCATTACAACTGGTCGATTTTCTTTCTTTACATTTTTAATCGCAGCTATTTTTTCTGCTGGTAATAATTCATAGCGAATATCTTTTACATTAAGTGCTTCGCCAATTTTAGTTGCAACATCTTTATGATCTCCTGTCAACATCATAATATGAGCATTGCTTTGGCGCCGTAAACGCTTAATAGTCTGCGCACTTTCAGGCCTAACTTGGTCTTTAAATGTAATATAGCCAGCGTATTTATTATCGATTGAGATATAAATAGCTGTAGCATTGGTTTCCTGCACTTTTTGCGAATTATCTTCTGGTTTTATGTAGCTCAGCTTGCCCACTTTGACTAAATGGTTTTCAACGATTCCGCTAACGCCTTGACCAGTTGATTCTTTAATTTGTGTAGCGGGTTTTAAGAGTTTGTTATCCGCTACCCTAACTAGTGAATTGGCAATAATATGACTTGATTGTTGTTCGACACTAGTGGCGTAGCTTTGCAGAGTTTCTGCACTATAACTGCTATTATCAGCGGGAATGATTTCATCAATTACCAGTTGATTTTCCGTTAAAGTACCAGTTTTATCAAAGGCAAAAGTTTTAGCTGAGGCTAATTTCTCTAAAGTAGGACCAGATTTGACAATAATATGGTGTTTAGACATGGAACTCATGCCGGATACTAATGCCACAGGTGCTGCTATTAATAATGGGCAGGGCGAAGCAACAACCATAACTTCTGCGAAATTGATTGGATTACCGGAATGAATCCAAGCGGCGATTCCTATTACCAAGGAAATAATAGTGAAAGGAACAGCATAGCGATCAGCCATTTTGACAAATTTAGCCGGTTGCGCTTGCGAAGATTTAACTAATGAAACGATAGTTTGATATTCTGAATCACTGGCTTTTTTAGTAACAGCCATTTCAACAGCAACATTGCCATTAATTGAACCGGACATTAATTGATCCCCGGGGTTTTTGGCAACTGGCACCGACTCACCGGTTAAAGAAGATTGATCAAAACTGGATTCACCTTTAATAACTTTCCCATCTACAGGTACCTGTTCACCAGGCTTAATTAGAATGTGATCGCCAATTGCTAATTGTTCTACATTTACCGATATAATTTTTTGATTACTGATTTTGTTGGCAATAGTAGGAGAATTATTTAAAAGTGAACGAAGTTCTTTATCCGCTTGACCAGTGGCGTAATCTTCTAAAGCTTGCCCGCCAGTCATCATCACTAGAATCATCCATTCAGCCCAAATGTCACCAATTAGAATAGTAGAAACGACTGCTATTACAGCTAAAATATCAACGCCGTAACGTCCCGATTTAAAGTCGCCAACTATTTCAGTGATCAAGGAATATGCCATTATAATACCGACTAAATCCATTAAAATAGTTTGGATCGGGAACTGCAGACTTCCCAGTTGAAAAAGACTTTTTGTTTTTAAGCCAAACTGACAAATAAGAGCTATTATTCCGATAGCTAAAACACAAAAAAACTTCCATTGACGTTTAAAACTCATGCATTATGCCTCCTACAAAAAGAAATATAATTATATTTTAGCACTAATTTAGACTTATTCTAAATTAGTGCTAAATTTTAGGTAAAAAAAAGACCAGTCATCTGACTGCTCCTTTTAATTAGTGCTTTTTTAACTTAATGATCTTATTTGCTTGATTTTCCGCTTTAATTGACTTGGATGTAGTTTTTGTTGTGTGTTTTTTAACTTTAAAAGCCTTGTATTCATCTTTAGCTGGATGAATGTGGAAAATTTTAGTCCGTCCTAATGAGTCAATCAAATCGGAGGAAGACATTGTAATAAAGTCATTATTATCACCATAATCATCAGTTTCTGCAAAATACTGGTTAATCTTCGCAATTCCCTTTTCTGAAAAGTGTTCTTCTTTGGCTAAATCAAGGAGAAGAGCGTGTAAGCGCGAAGCTGATACCAATTCATGCTGCAAAATTATAAAAATCCACGAAAAATTGGAATCTATTGATTTAAGCCGCTTATTTATTTTATCTTTGTAAAAAGCATCAGTAATTTTAGCAGCATCATCCATACTATCTGGACTCTCTGTCAAATTTTTTAGTTGAGAAACCAGCTCAGCTTTGTCTTTTAGTGATAGCTCTTGATCATTTGGGTAAGTCCAATTTTTTATAATTGCGCTTATCAAAAATGTCAATTGCGCAGAAATTGTTTTACTTGCCATATTAGTGCTCTTCTTTTCTAATTATTCAAGAAATATCTATTAATTTTTAATAACTAATTTAGCAAAGCGTTATTTAATTTTTTTAAGATTAAAGATGTTAATATTGTAATTTCGTATATGTTTAAAAAATAACACAAAATTAAAATCGAATTTTTACATTGTATTAACTAAATAGCTGGATTACCAAATAAAACCTAGATTTCCCTAGCTAATTATATTATAGCTTAATTTGAAATAAAGTACACTAAAAATGTAATAAATAATTATAAATTTACAGTATATCTCATAATTGCTTATTTTTAGTAATAGGAGTAACTTTATATTCCTTTTCAAAGTTGTGCGCTATGTAATTAAATGCTTTAATCCATTCGCGTCTTGTCAATAGTCCTTGAAAAACGCCATAGTCATCAACAACGGGTAAAAAGGCATTGTTAACTAGTAAATGAAGCTGCGTTTCCAGGGTAGTTTGCACAAAGTTGATTTTGTCAAACTTGGTTTGCATGACATCACGCACTTTTAATTGATTTAATGGTTCAAGAGAAATGTCGTCCGTTTCCATCATTTTATCTGTAATCATTGCTAAGCTCAGTAGGCCAACAACGCGGCTTTGGCGGTCAAGGACTGGAATTTTTGAGTATTTTACGCGAGTCAAGATCATAAAGGCGTGGTACAAAGGATTGTCGTCTTCGACAAATGCAATACGGGAAGCAGGGATAATGAATGAACCTGATTTTTCTTCCAGTAAGTGTTTTATTGTGGGTGAGAACATTAAATATAAACCTCTCATATTAATAAGTAATAAATAACTAAATTAATCCTATAACAAAGAAAAAAGGCTCGCAAGGTGTGCGAGCCTGTTAGTTTTCATCTACTTTGAAGGAGTAAGAATGAATGAAATAAAAAAGTGGGAGTATGTAGTAAGCATTGCTACTGCTTACTACATTTAAAATGATATCTCTAAATTATGAAGTTAAGGTAGAAAATCTCTTATAAAAGAGTAAAGAATTTCTTTAGAACTGTTTAAGAGTATAGAAAAACTCACGTAACGCACGTGAGTCGAAAGGGATAGATATGAAAATGACCTGTAAAGTCATTTCGGTTTTTTCATTATTATACTTGGAGGAGTATGAATGAAAAACAAAAAGTTGAGTATGATATAAAAAAGATCTATATCTTTCCTATATCACAATTATAGTATAACTATAAAATGTGAAAAAAGTATGACG
The DNA here is from genome assembly GCF_042679465.1 of Lactobacillus melliventris. Taxonomy (NCBI): domain Bacteria; kingdom Bacillati; phylum Bacillota; class Bacilli; order Lactobacillales; family Lactobacillaceae; genus Lactobacillus; species Lactobacillus melliventris. The sequence goes on from NZ_JBHTMT010000002.1 coordinate 96,544, forward strand.
AAAATGGCAAAATACAAATTTTGGTTGCTACAAAATTGTTTGTTACAAAACTCATTGTTATAATTAGGTTTACTTTATTTGAAAGGGATAATTGAGATTTTAAGGAGAAAAATGGGTAGACAAGATTATCGTAAAAAAATCACTTTCTGGTTACGCTTTTCTGGGTGGCTTTGTTTACTTCCGGCAAGCGTCTGGCTGCGGCTATACCAATTAATTGGTCAAGGCGCATTGGCATACACGATTTTAGGGGAACTAATTTTTACAGTTTTATTTGCTGCTTATATTTTAACTACAGCAGAGAGTGAGCGCTGGTTAAAGCCAACTAATCTTTTTATCTTATTAGTAATTACTATACTATTTGGTTCATTCATAATTTTAATTCCGCTTTGTTTTGCTTATAATGATTGTCGCAAGCTAAACGACGAACGATAAACGGTTGAAATGGGAAAATATTTAAATTTGGTAAAAATTTGAGGTGGATTTTTGGGTGACAAAACTTTAGTAGTACTATATTCGATAGTACATTTTATTAATATTGAGAAAGATATGAAATTATGGCTAAAAAAGAGAAAAATGATTCACGTGGAAAACGTATTGGGAAGTTCATTTTAACGACAGTTATCTATTGTGTCATTTTAATGGTGTTGATTTATTTATATCAATATAGTGGGCTGACTTCTGTTCACTTTATTTATAACGAATTTTAAGCTGGTACAAATCATGATTGAAAATGTAATTAAAAAAATTGATGAAGTTGCCCAAAAAGAACCTGAACGCATTGCCTATGACTATTTAGGTCAAACTAATACCTACGGTGATCTCAAAAAACGCTCAGATGAATGGGCTCATAAAATTACTGGTTTAGGACTTTCAGCGCAAAGTCCCGTTATGGTCTGGGGCGGTCAGGACTTTGAAATGGTTGCCAGCTTCTTGGGCTGTGTTAAATCAGGTCATGCTTATATCCCCATTGCCAGTTACTCTAATGCAGAACGGATAGTTATGATTCAAGAAGTTTCTCAGTCTGAAGCAATTTTAGCAATTGATGATCTGCCTGAAATTGACTTACCACCTATTAAGGTTGTACATCCTCAAGATGTAGAAAAGGGAAATTATGAACCCGATCCTGCCAACTTTGTCCAAGGTGATGCTAACTTTTACATTATTTTTACTTCAGGCACCAGTGGGAAACCTAAAGGCGTGCAGATTAGTCATAATAACCTGCTTAGCTTTATCAATTGGGAAATGACGGACTTTGATCTGCCCGAGCATCCCGCATTTTTGTCACAAGCACCGTATTCATTTGATCTTTCAGTGATGAGTCTTTATCCAGCTTTAGTTGGAGCAGGAAAGTTAGTGGCTTTGCCGCATGAAGTAACACAAAATTTTGCTCAATTATTTCAGACTCTGCCTCAATTACAATTTAATGTTTGGGTTTCAACCCCGTCATTTGCGCAAATGTGTTTTTTGGATAAAACTTTTACTGCTGCTTATCACCCAAGCTTGTCGCACTTTTTGTTCTGTGGTGAAGAATTGCCCCACAATGAAGTAGTAATGCTAAAAAAGAAATTTCCTCAGGCACGCATTTTTAACACCTATGGACCTACCGAAACAACAGTTGCAGTCACTCAAGTAGAAATTACAGATGCAGTTTTAAAGAAATATGACCGCTTGCCAATTGGCAAGGTTAAAGCGGACACCAAAATCACTATTGACAAAACTAAGGGTGATCAGCCTGATGAAGGCGAGATTATTATTACTGGCCCAAGTACATCTAAGGGTTATATGAATAATCAGGAGAAGACCGCTAAGGCTTTCTTTAAAAAGCCGGGTGACCAATATCTCAGTCATCGTTCAGGCGACGAAGGCTTCTTTGACCAGGATATGCTCTTTTATCGAGGCAGGATTGACTTCCAAATCAAATTTAACGGCTACCGCATTGAACTGGAAGAAATCAACCATTATATCGGGATGAATAAATTGGTTGATCACGGAGTAGCTGCACCTAAATACAATCAGGATCATACGGTTAAGCAAATTGTTGCCGAAATTAAGCTGAAAGATGGCGTTAAAGAACAATATTCCGAAGCAGAAATTACCAAAATGATTCGGGATGATTTAGCTAAAGATCTGATGCCATACATGATTCCGCAACGTTATGTTTACCGTGAAACATTACCAGTCTCCCAAAATGGCAAAGTTGATATTAAGGCCGTCATTAAGGAGGTCAACGAGTAGTGAACTTTAACTTCATTAACTTACAGCCATACTCTAATCCGCATTATTTTGTGTATTTGATGATTGGTTTAATTCCCATTATTATCGGGCTGTATTGGGGTCACCGCTTCAAAATCTATGAAGTTGTGTTCTCGTTAGTTTTTTTATTTCTCATTTTTGATGGTGAAAAATGGCAACAGGGCGTTAGCCTGATCATCTATATTCTGTTTCAGCTCCTGGTTTCCTATGGCTATCTCTATTATCGCAGGCGTAAAAATAGTCCGAATAAAACCTGGGTCTTTTACCTAGCGGTGATTTTAGCAATTGTGCCTCTGATTTTAGTGAAAGTGCAGACTGCTTTTCCGCAAGCTAAAATTCCGGGGGTCTTGGCCTTTCTGGGTATTTCCTATCTTACGTTCAAGACCGTTCAGGTTGTGATGGAAGTGCGCGATGGCGCTATTAAAGAACTTAATCTGGGAACGTATTTGCGCTTTCTCTTGTTCTTTCCCACCATTTCTTCCGGACCAATTGATCGCTACCGCAGATTTGCCAAAGAATGTGACACGGTGCCAAAGCGTGAGCAATATTTAAACGATTTAGAGCTGGCAACCCGCTATTTATTTCAAGGATTCTTATATAAATTTGTTCTGGGCTGGTTCTTTGGTACCTACTGGCTGCCTCGAATTACCCGAGCAGCAATGATAACAGGTACGGCTAATGGCGGTTTAAAACTTTCCTGGTGGTTAGTGGCTTATATGTACTGCTACAGCATGTATTTGTTCTTTGACTTTGCCGGCTATTCTTTATTTGCCGTGTCAATTTCCTACTTTATGGGTATTCACACCCCAATGAACTTTAATAAGCCGTTTATTTCACAAAATATTAAAGAATTCTGGAACCGCTGGCACATGACTTTGTCCTTTTGGTTTCGCGACTACATCTATATGCGGTTTACCTTCTTCGCCATGAAGAAAAAGCTGTTCAAGAATCCGGTCAGACTATCTCAAGCAGCTTATCTGTTATTATTCTTAGTGATGGGCTTCTGGCATGGACTAACCTGGTATTATATTGTTTATGGGTTGTTTCATGCTGTGGCCATTATCATCAATGATTGCTGGCTGCGGTTTAAGAAGAAGCACAAAGACAAATTGCCATCTAATAAATACACTAAATGGCTGGCAATTTTTGTTACTTTTAATGTAGTGTGTTTTAGTTTCCTGATATTCTCAGGTTTTCTCAGTCAACTCTGGTTTGGCTGGAAGTAAGCAAGAATTTTATCTAAGGAGTTTTTTACAATGGATACCAAAAAAGAAGTTTTAGCAATTTTACAAGATTTAACTGGTGAAGATTTAGCAGACAGAATGGATGAAAATATTTTTGCCAACGGTTTAATGGATTCAATGGCTAGTGTCCAAATGTTGTTAAATTTACAGGAAAAATTTCAAATTGATGTACCAGTTTCTGAATTTGATAGAAACGAATGGGATACGCCTAATAAAATTGTGGCAAAGGTGGAAAATTTAGAAAATGAGTAACAAACGCCGGCTGTGGCAGATTTTTGGCCCAGTACTCTGCGCCGCCATCTTGTTACTGGTCATCTTTTTACTGCCGTGGGAACGAACTTTTTCGCAAGGTGCTATTTACCAAGCAGCTAATTCCCAGACTACGACCATTTTTAAAGGCTCTTTAATGAAACAGGATGCCTTTAAAGATGACTATGTGCCTTTTTATGGCTCAAGTGAACTGTCACGGCTTGACCCGCTGCACCCGAGTGTAATTGCGCAAAAATATCACCGCAATTACCGGCCGTTTTTATTAGGTGGGCCAGGTAGCCAGTCTTTGGCACACTTCTTAGAGATGCAGGGCACATCAAAACAGCTTAAGGGCAAAAAAGCCGTGGTGATTGTTTCACCGCAATGGTTTACCAAGAAAGGGCAAAATCCTGATGCCTTCGCACTGTATTATTCACCGCTGCAGGCCTGCAATTTTCTGTTAGGGATTAAAAAAGATACACCGACAAACCGCTATGCGGCTAAACGCTTCTTGCAGATGCCGGAAGTAAAAGGCGTTATTAAGCTGGGAATGAAAAGAGTTGCCCGCGGGGAAAAGCTGACCGGTTTTCAGCGTTTCTACTTGGAGAACCAGCGGCGCATACTTAACAATGAAGACAAGTTCTTTAGTACCTTTCAATTACGTGACCGGATCAAAAGGATCAATAAGCAGGCTAAACTTTTGCCGGCTACTTATTCAGTCAAGGCCTTAGACCAAGTGGCAAGTGAGCAGGCTGAACTTAACACTAATTCGAATAGCTTTGGTATTAATAACCGCTTTTTTAAGCGGCGCTTGAATAAACGTTTATTGGTTAAATTGAAGGGCAGTCAGCGCCACTTTAACTACACTAAATCAGTAGAATACAGTGATTTTGAGCTGATGTTGCACCAGTTTGCCAAGCAGCATACCAATGTGCTATTCATTATCCCGCCGATCAATGAAAAGTGGTCTAATTATACGGGCTTGTCACAAACGATGTACCAAAAGGCCGTTTCCAAGATTAAGTACCAGCTGGCCAGCCAGGGCTTTGCTAACGTTACCGATTTGTCTAAGCGCGGCGGTGAACAGTATTTCATGGAAGATACGATTCACCTAGGTTGGCGCGGTTGGGTAGCAGTCGACCGGGCAGTAAAACCGTTTATGGCGCAAGCAAATGTGCCGCATAACTATAATATTCATAACTATTTTTATAGTAAAAAGTGGCAAAAAAAGCCGTACCAGATTAGTTTAACAGATGAAAATCCGGTAAATGGCACTGCAAAAGAATCTTTAAAAGGAAAATAGTGCGCCAGCAAATTGATGCTCTCAGAATAAAGGGCTCAATTCTAGTCATTAAAAATGACAAAATAATGCTTAACTATGCTTTAGGCAATAACACTGACACTAGTTATCTAATTAATTCAGTACAAAAATCAATGACCGCCGCAATTATCATGCACTTGGTGCAGGAGGGCAAGTTAAGTCTGCAGGATAAATTAAATAAATTTTATCCGCAAATTGCTGGGGCAAAGAAGGTTAGGCTGAAGAACCTGCTGGCAATGACAGCCGGTCTTGATCTTAAACCAGGGGCAAGACTGGGACAAAAGCATTTTGTTTCGGATCAAGATAATATCCAACATGATGCTGCTAACACTGTTTTTGAGCCTGGTTTGTTAAATAAGTGGCATTATAGCTCGTTAAATTATGTTTACTTGTGCGGCATTATGAGTAAAATAACGGGTCAAAGCTACGAGCAGTTATTCCGCGACACCTATGTCAGACCGTTAAAGTTGAGACAAACAGAATTTTTGTGGTCAAAGCCAGGCAAAATTATTGCCAGTCATTTAGTACCGGGCATGATTTACCGCAAAGGCCGCTATGATGTAGTTAAGCATCAAGCAGCTCTCAGGGATGCTCATAGTGAGTTAGGCGCAGGGTCAGTAGTAATGTCCAATCATGATTTAGCTAAAGTAATACGGTATCTGCTGACTGGTAGTTTACTAACTCGCAGGAGTCGCAAATTGCTTTACCAAGCGGCCCCTCCAGCCTATTATAATGGTGGCTTTTATAACAATATTAAGCTGAAAACCAAAACGGCTAATGGAGCCGGACAAGGCTATTATACTTTCATGCGTAGCACTAATAATGCCAAAACTATTCTGATTATTCAGTCTAATAAAACTCGTGAAGGTCGATTTGGCCAACTAAAAGGGCAAATAAATCAAATTATGTTGGAACTGCTTGGCCGTAAGGCTTACAGTGCAAATATAATTGGCTAAAACTTGTTTTTTGGTTAATTGCATGCTAAAATTCTGTTGTGTCGCCATAGGGAAGTAATCATTTTCTCCGGTAGCGAAAATGTAAATTTCTATATGTGGTCAGTAGTGGTGACACAAACACTGTGTGAGCTTAGTTCCGATGTTGGTGGAACTAGGCTTTTTTTGTCTTTTCTTTGCGATGTACCATTATTCGAGAGTAAAATGTAATTAGTATATACTAGATAAGGAGATAAGTTATGAACAGAGCAGAACTGAAACTAGAAGCTAGAAATCGGCTTCGTCATAACTGGGGCTGGGCAGTTAGTATTGGTATCGTAATGACGCTATTTGTCGGCTTCTTTTTTGCTAGACCAGCAGTAAGTGGTTCACTTAAGACTGCGAATAATGTAAATGATGTTATGGGAACCGGCTCAATTGATTCACTGTTTAAGCCAGCGTTTTGGGCAGGACAAATAGGACCTGATACAGGTTTAACTTTTATTGGCAGCTTTTTCATGTTGAGTATGGTGATAACATTTTTACATTTTGCTCGCGGAGAAAGGTTAAGCTTTTTTAAGGGAATTTTTTCTGTTTTTACTGATGGTCGCTTTATTCCGGAATTTTTGAACTTTCTTTTTAGCTATATTTTTCAATTTTTATGGACTTTATTATTATTCATTCCTGGGATAATCAAATCCTATTCTTATGCTATGACACCATATATTGTTAATGATTTAGTGGAAAGTGGACAAGAGGTGCATGCCACAACAGCAATTACTGCAAGTCGCCAGTTAATGGCTGGTCATAAGTGGGAATTGTTCGTGCTTGATTTAAGCTTTATTGGCTGGTACCTATTGTGTATTATTACTTTAGGTATTGGGTTTATTTGGCTGATTCCCTATGAACGCACAACCAAAGCTAATTTTTATCGGCAATTGGCCGGAGAGCGGTATTTAAAAAAGTAAATTGGTAACAAACAAAAAGAGCGGGACAATAACTGTCTTGCTCTTTTTGTTTTGCTTTAAGAAAGTTTAGTATTTATTTAAATCCTCAATACTTTCCTGAAACCATTTTCCCGCATATTCAGAAGTAAAATCATCTGTTTTTTTAAGCGCATCTTTGATTTGGCTGGAACTTAAATGATCTAATAGGTACAGTTTTAATGCCTTATTAATTAGGGCATTAAAATCTGTATCATTGGTTTCTAAGTATTTATCAGTCAGTTTTGCCACTTTGTCAGTTAATTCAATTTTCTTTCTGCTCATGTTCTCGCCTCTTAAAATACAAGTTCATTATACCATTTTATTCACAACTAATAATAAAAAAGATAATGGGTAACAAAAATGGCTTGCATTAAAAAAATAGAGTATTATTTTATTTTAAATATAATAATTAAAATAAAGGTTTGAAATAATGACAGAATGTACAATCAATTTTATAGCTCGCCTGCAGGAATTTTCTTTTTTTCGAGCCACAAGACGGACAATGGCGATGCTAATGCCAATTGCTGTAGTTGGCTCCTATTTTAAACTTTTAGGTGATTTGATCTTTACACCTAACGGGTTAATCTATAATATTTTCAATTTGGATAAAGTTTTATCAGATCACATTTGGTATGGCGGTTCTTTTGTGTGCCGGGGAATGGTAGAAATTACTTTTGGGGTTTTTGGCGTTTATGCCAGTTATTTTATGGCTCGTTACACCGCACGCCTTTACCATAAAGATTCAACTATGGCAGGTCTAACAGCAGTTTTAATAATGCTTTTCTGCTCATATGCTTCCAGTAGTGGACGCAATGCTCGTATGCCTTTTACCGCCAGTTTATTACAAATTAATGCAGTTTTTATTGCCTTAATTGTAGGATACTGTGTGGGCCAAATATTTCATTTATTAGGAAAGGACTTTTCTTACGTTGAATATGAGGGCACAAAAGTAATTCAAAAAAGAGCAGGGGATGCCGTTTTACCAAGCGCTGTTTCATTATTATTGGGTGTCTTTTTAGGTATTTTAATTTATGAACTACAGCTTAAATTACTTAATTCCGCCAGTTTTACTGAAATTGTCAGCAGGGTTCAGACTACTAATAATTTTGGCGAAGTGCTGTTATTGACAGCCGTAATTACTTTTTTTGATTGGCTTGGAATTGGTTATCCGTTGCACTCCTTAGCGGGAATAGTAAATAACGCCTTTACTGCAGAGAATTTAACATATACATTAAAACACGGTAATTCTTGGAATGTGCCATATAAATATCTGGGCAGCTCACTTATTAACAGTTACGGCATAATGGGCGGTGCCAGTGTTGTTTTGGCTGTTATTGTGTTACTGCTTATCAGAAGAGATAACAGGGAAAACGAAATAAATGCTAAAATTAACTTGTTGCCTGCTGCTTTTGGTTCAAGACTAGGATTTACAGTTGGCTTACCTTTAATGTTAAATCCTGTTTTTATCTTACCGAGCATTTTAATTCCTCTGATTAATATGACAATAGCCGTGGCAGCTATTAGTTTACACATTATCCCAGTTTGCGTTTACCAGAATTTAAAAGGGACTCCGGGACTATTGGTTTCCTTTTTTGGCACTAACGGCAATTGGGCAACACTAATTTTTACATTATTGTTGTTTTTATTAGATATCTTTTTATTACTACCTGTAATTAAGATAAATGAAAAAGTTGAATTAAGAATTAAAAAGCAGGAGATGAAATAGCAGATGCAAAAAAATCCTAACTATAAATGGTTGCTCCTGATTATTATTATTTTAATTATGCTTGCTGTTCCCAGCTTCTTTTGGATGAAAAAAGATAATAAATCACGAGCAGAACTCAGTAAATCGCTTCTCTCGCCTGTAATTATGGTCCCGGGTTCAAGTGCTACCACCGAACGCTTTAACCAGTTAATTGATGAACTTAATAAAACGACACTTAATAGGCATAGCGTAATAAAAATTAGAGTTTCACGTGAAGCAAAATTGACTTACACTGGCTCTATAGGTAAAAATGACTTGGAGCCCTTTATTATTATTGGTTTTGATAACAATAAAGACGGCTATTCCAATATTAAAAAACAAGCTAAGTGGCTAAATGTTGCATTTGAATCGTTAATTCAAAATTATAAGTTCAATAATTTTAAGGCGTTTGGTCATTCTAACGGCGGTTTGATTTGGACTTACTGGCTGGAGCACTATTATTCTGAGTATTCAAATGATATCAAAATCAAGAAATTAATGACTTTAGGTACGCCATATAATTTTACTGAAAATAATATTAATAATAGAACACAAATGCTGGCTGATTTTATTAAAAAGCGTTCAGCACTGCCAACCTATTTAAAGGTTTATTCTCTTTCTGGTGGCAAAAATTACGAATCTGATGGTATTGTACCTGAATCAAGTGTAGCTGCAGGTAAATTTATTTTTCAAAATCAAGTAAAAAACTATACTGCGATAACAGTTACGGGTGAAAAGGCAGATCATTCTGATTTGCCGCAGAACAAGCAAGTAATTCAGGCCATAAGACAGTACTTATTAAAGAAGCCAGAAAAGCCGTTAAAACCGGCTAAAAGAAGGGGCAATCACTAATGAAATATCAAAAGCAGCCGACCAAAATTGAAGTAATTGGTGGTAAAGTTAATAACTTAAAAAACATCAACGTTGATATTCCCCTGCATAAATTTGTAGCGATATCGGGGTTAAGCGGATCTGGCAAATCAAGCTTAGCGATGGGAATCTTGTACTCAGAGGGTGCAAGACGTTATCTTGATTCCTTGGCAGCTTACACCAGAAGACGTATTAGTCAAGTTGGTCGTGCACAGGTTGACGAAGTAAAACATATTCCTTCAGCTTTAGCTCTAAGGCAAAGGCCTGCTGTGCCTGGAGTCCGTTCCACGGTAGGTACAGTTACAGAAGTTTTTAACATCTTACGGTTGATTTTTTCCCGTTTAGGTTCACCTGTATGCCCCAACGGTCACCGAGTACCAGCAACGATTAAAATAGCTGAAGCCATGGATCTAACGGGGGCAGCCATGGGACGATTAACTTGTCCTACATGTGGGAGACAATTTTATGCTTTTAGTGCAGAAGATTTTGCGTTTAATTCTGATGGTGCGTGTCAAAAATGCCAGGGACTGGGAACTGTTGAAGAAATTGATGATAGCAAAATCATTGCAGATGAGAATTTATCTCTTGAAAATGGAGCAGTGGCAACTTGGCAAATTCCCGGACGAAATTGGATGTGGCGTATTGCCCGGGAACTAGGGGTACGGACCGATATTCCATATAAAGAGCTGAATGCTAAAGAAAAAGAAATTGTACTTCATGGAAAAGAGCGGAAAGTCCCGATTGATTTGCCAACTTCAACTGGTCGCGTATATCATCTAGATGCGCTATATGAGAATGCTTATAATGCGATAGCTAATTCACGCAAAACTACTAAGTCTGAACGCGGACTGCAAAGAATTAACTCCTTTTATAAATTCAGTACATGTCCCCGCTGCCAAGGCTATCGCATTGATCCAAGTCGCTGGCAGCAGTTAGTTGCTGGAAAAAGTATTGTAGCAGCTGAACAATTAACTTTGGGTGAACTGAGCCACTATATGAGTGAGATTTTAGCTTCCCTGCCGCAAGATATGCAGGAATTAGCGGAAAATTTAACTGGTGAATTGATGCATCAAGTCAAGCCCCTGCTAAAATTAGGCTTAGACTATCTGAGTTTAGATAGACAGGCTGCCAGTCTGTCTACGGGGGAACTGCAACGAATTCAGCTTGGTAGAACTTTGCGTACGGAAACCACCGGGGTGCTTTACGTTTTAGATGAACCATCTGTTGGTTTGCACCCTGATAATGTGGCTGGACTGATTGATATATTTCATGAACTGGTTAATCAAGGAAACTCTTTAGTTGTAGTTGATCATGAAACTGCAATCATTAAGGCAGCCGATTGGGTAATTGAAATTGGTCCTGGTTCAGGCAGCCGGGGTGGTGAGATTATTTCCCAGGGAATACCTAGTGAGATTGAGCAAAGTGAACAGTCTCTAATTGGTCCTTACTTAACTGGTAAGGCACCACTCCTAGTTCGTCACAGGGCCAAAACTGACCAAATTTTTAAACACGGTAAGGTTGAATTTGATGTTACTGAACGTTTTAATTTAAAGAATATTCACGCGCAAATTCCACTCAATCGCTTAACTTCCGTTACCGGCTTTTCTGGCGCTGGTAAGACTACCCTAATTCTCGATTCCCTCATTCCTGCACTTAAAGCACAAAAAAATCTTAAAAATGGTCCTGATTGGGTAAAAAATTTAAAAAATGATGCTATTAAAAATGTAATTAGTGTTGACTCTACACCTGTTGGTAAAAATCAACGTTCGACTGTTGCAACTTATACTGATATTATGGATAATTTGCGTAAACTCTTTGCCAAGCAGCCATTAGCAAAAAAATTAAAATACCGTGCGTCTCATTTTTCTTACAATAACAAAGAGGGTGCCTGTCCGGCATGTAACGGAACCGGTGTAATTTCACTTGACATCCAATATCTACCAGACATGGTTGAAACATGCTCTGTATGTGGCGGTCACCGTTTTAACCAAGCTGTTTTACAAGTAAAATGGCATAACTTAAGTATTGCGGATGTCTTAGATTATTCCGTTGATGATGCGCTAGACAAAGAACTTTTTAAAAACGAACCAAAGATCAATAAAACAATCACAACTTTGCATGATATGGGTCTAGGATATTTGCACTTGGGAGAATCTACTCCAGCTTTATCAGGAGGAGAAGCGCAGCGCTTGAAACTAACCAGTCATATCCACCAAAGACAAAAAGGAACATTATTTGTTTTTGATGAACCGACCGTTGGTTTACATCCACAAGATGTCAGAACTCTTTTGCATGTTTTTCAAAGATTACTTGAGCAAAAAGGAACTATTATTACAATCACACACGATTTAGATATTATGGCTAACAGTGATTATATGATTGATATGGGACCAAAAGGTGGGCTGCAAGGTGGGAAAATTATTGCAAGTGGCACACCTGTGGATATCTCGCAAAAGTCTAATAGTTTAACAGGTAAATATTTGCAAAAACAATTTAAATTGTATCAAAAATAGCAGTGAAAAGTCTTTAAAAGAAGTATAAAAGCTTTTATATTAAGGCTTTTTTCTTTTGTGGAAAAAAACGGAAAATCTGTGGATAAGTTAATCATAATTATTGCTTTCTGTGGATAACCTGCTATAATATTATATGTAAGTAATTAGCAGTCGAACGCAACGAGTGCTAATTACAAATTTATAACCTATCAAAGGGGTGTTTGCATATGGCATATTTTGATAACGATTTTGACGATTTATTTAACGAACTAAACAATTCATTCTTTAACAATACTAACGACAACGGTGGTGCTATTCCTATTCATTACTCCAGTAGTATGAATATTTCTCCGCAAGATTTGAATCAAGGTGGACAAATGGGACAAAAACAAGGTCAAAAACCAATCGGTGTTGATCTGGTTGAACAAGCTAAGAAGAATAAGTACGATCCTGTAATTGGGCGTGATGAACAAATTCAGGAAGTAATTGAAATTTTAAGTCGGCGCAAGAAGAATAATCCAGTATTAATTGGACCTGCCGGGGTTGGTAAAACAGCCATTGTAGAGGGCTTGGCACAAAAGATTGCTGCAGGCGATGTTCCTGATAAAATGAAAGACAAGCATATTATTGCCATTAATATTAATGATATGGTTGCAGGATCAAGCTTGCGTGGCAGTTTTGAAGAACGCCTTAAGAAAGTGATTGACGAAGCAAAAAAGAATCCGAATATTATCTTGTTCATTGATGAATTGCATAATATAGTTGGAGCCGGTTCTACTGATTCTGAGAATAATAACGGTGATGCCGCTAATATTTTAAAACCGGCTTTAGCTAGTGGTGATTTAAACTTAATTGGTGCAACGACTACAAGTGAGTACCGCAGAATTGAAAATGATGCGGCACTAGCACGTCGGTTCCAACCGGTACAAGTTCCGGAACCATCAGCAGAGGTTACCGTTAAAATCTTGGAAGGACTAAAAGATAAATATGAATCCTTCCATCACGTAAAATATAATGACAGTGCTTTGAAACTCGCAGTTGAATTGTCACAACGTTATATTCAGGGACGTTATTTACCTGACAAGGCCATTGACTTAATGGATGAAGCAGGTGCTAAAAAGGGCCTTGATACAATTCCCAGCGATGAAGCAACTTTAAAAGAGCGGATTAACAAGCTTGAAAGTGAAAAAGAAGCAGCTGTCAAAAAAGAAGATTATAGTAGAGCAAACGAGTTGAAAAAGCAAGTCGAAGACTTGCGTGATAAGGCTAATCACGTGGATGACGCTGCCACTCCACATGTTACTGATGAAGATATCTACGCTTTAATCGAAGCTAAGACCAAGATTCCAATGAGTGAATTGCATGCAAGTGCAGGACAAAAGAACCTTGATCTGGTAGAGAAATTAAAGAAAGTAGTTATTGATCAGGATAATGCTGTTGACGTCATTACAGATGCGATTGCCCGTAAACAAGTTTTCAAAGACAATGATCGTCCTACTGGTACGTTCTTGCTAACTGGTCCTACTGGCGTAGGTAAGACGGAATTAGCTAAACAATTAGCCATTCAACTATTTGGTGGTGAAAATCATCTTATTAGATTGGATATGTCTGAATATCAAGATCAGATGGCAGTTAATAAATTGATCGGTTCAGCACCGGGCTATGTTGGTTATTGTGAAGGCGGCCAATTAACTGAAAAAGTTCGTCATCAACCATACAGTTTGATTTTGTTTGATGAAATTGAAAAAGCCAATCCACAAGTATTCAATGCCTTGCTTCAGATCATGGATGATGGGCGCTTAACCGATGCTCAAGGTAGAATTGTTTCCTTTAAGGATACAATTTTAATCATGACTTCTAATGCAGGCTACTCTGACCAATTATTAAAAGACGGCAAAGTTGATCATGATAAGCTGATTAAAGCTCTTGAGGCCTACTTCAGACCAGAATTTTTGAATAGACTTGATGCTATTGTTCCGTTTAATTCATTGACCAAAGATGATATGAATAAGATCATTGATATCTATTTGAATAAAATGGCACATGTTTTGGCCAAAAAAGGTGTTAAGGTTGAAGTCTCTGATGAAGCTAAAGCCTATTTAGCAGCCAAGGGCTATGATAAGAAATTTGGTGCTAGACCTTTACGTAGAGTCGTTGAGCAAGATTTGGAAACGCCAATTGCCAAATTATTAATGAAGGAGCCTGACACTAAAGAAGTTAAGTTTACAGCAGATGATAAGCATGTATACCTAAATGATGCCGCAATTTTGGACATTTCGGCAAAAACTGATACTGAAACTAAAGATAGTGCAAAGCAAGACTAATTTTAAAATGAGAGTCATCCTATGAAAGTGATGTAAGCCCTGAAATTAGGACAAATTTGGGGGAGTCATATCACAAAGGGATGACTCTTTTTTTGTATATATTCGTTTCACGTGAAACTATATGCACATACAAAAGTATGCTTTTGTTTTATTATTAGAAGTTCAAATTATTTTATTGGGGAATAGAGCAGTTTAACTATTGACAATAAAAAGAAATTAGTTTAAATTAGTTAACAATTAAATTAATATTAAAAGCTAAAGAGAAATTTTTAGCTTATGTAGTTTTTTATAGGGGACAGTTCAAATGAAACAACGAGTAGAAGACCTAGATTGGAAAAATCTGGGATTTAAGTATCGAGATCTGCCTTATCGCTATGAGGCAAAATATAAAGATGGTGAATGGCAGGAAGGAAAACTGACTGAAGATTCAACCATGACATTTTCTGAAGGTGCAGAAGTCCTGCACTATGGTCAGGAAATTTTTGAGGGCTTAAAGGCCTATCGTAGAAAAGACGGTAAAATCAACCTGTTTAGACCTGATCAAAACGCACACCGCTTTACTCTTTCAGCAAAGCGGTTAGCCATGCCGCCTTTCCCTGAAGATAGATTTGTTGCTGCAGTAAAGCAAGTTGTTAAGGCTAACGAAGAGTTTGTACCACCATATGACAGTGGTGCGACCCTGTATTTACGGCCACTTATGGTGGGAACATCAAAAGTTTTAGGTGTTGAAGCAGCCAGCGAATATACCTTCCGCATTTTTGCGGTTCCAGTTGGCGCATATATTAAAGGATTGAACCCTGCAGATTACATTGTTAGTGAATACGACCGTGCCGCATATGCCGGTACTGGTCAAGCAAAGACATCAGGTAACTATGCCAGCAGCTTGCTTCCGTCCGTTGAAGCACACAAGAACGGCTTTGCCGATTGTCTTTACTTGGATCCACGTGAACATAAATATATTGATGAATTTGGTGGTGCTAACTTCTACGGCATTACCCAAGAAGGTCAATTTGTCACACCAAAATCACAATCGATTTTGGTTTCTATTACTAAGCGCTCACTTTTGGAAGTCGCTAAGTGGCAAGGCCTAAACCCGGTTGAACGTCAAATCACTTTGGAAGAAGCGTTCAACATGAAAGAAGCTGGTGCTATGGGTACAGCTGCTGTAATTTCACCCGTAGGTTCAATTACCTACAAGGGAGAAAAGCACGTTATCTACAGTGAAACAGAAACTGGACCGGTAACGACTAAGCTTTATAATGAATTAGTTGATATTCAGTATGGTAATAAAAAAGGCCCAGAGGGCTGGGTCCAAACAGTAGAATAAGTTTAAATATCGGGAACATAAGAGTCTGGGAAAAAATTATCTCTTCCCAAACCAACAAAAAAGCATTGAGTTTTGATATGACTCCTAAATTTGGGGGTCATATCATTTTACGACTCAGTGCTTTTTTCATATACATTCTGCTCGGTATTGATATTATTTATTTACCAAACTCAAATAGGTCAGAGACCAATCGTCATGTATCGAAATTATACCACAGGTCAGACTGCTTTAGTATCCAATTTAGACTTTGTTATTCACCAGAATCTTTTAATCTGTCGAAATAATTTTTAGATTCTTAAAGAAGCCTTCAGTACCAATATCAACAAAAAGGCCGACACTACCTTGGGCTTTTGAACCATGTTTAAGGCTCGAGACCTTTAAAATAGGGTTGCTGTTGTTATTTAAGTAAAACTTTCCAGTTTCATCTTTTATTTCTGCTTTGATGGTGATCCATTGATTGAGCCCGATATCTGCTGAATTTTCATATTTAGTAATCTTATTATCGCGAAAGTATTTAAAAGTATAATGTGGATACGAAAAGTATTGAACAGCATGGCGCTTTCTTATTGGATCTTTTGTATGACCATTTGTGGGTCTGATATAGAAAGATTCAAAAGCCGAATTATCTTTATTAATTCGAAAAGCAATTCCAATAAAGCCACGTGCATAGTCTGGAGCATCCGGCAATAGTCGACTTAAAACTTGCACCTCTATGATACCATTATGAAAATTACAATTAGCTAATTTAGTAAATGTATTTTCATCAGGCTTTGCGAGTTTTTTAGCTTTTATCACACGAAGAATGGGCTCTTCCTTTAGGTCAACAGTATTAGCTTGTGTATTAACATTGATAAACTCGCTATGATTAAAATTCAATTTTTCCTCCCAGTATTAAAAACTATTATTGAACAAATATCTAAAATAAAGATAACATATATAATTTAATTTGCAATAACGCAAAGACTTTGCTCCAGCAATTTGCGAAAGCTTTTATCGGCTGGTAACGATTTATCCGCAAACCAACCTGTTCCAACGTTGACAATATCTCCTATTGCTAAATCTCTAATGCACCTGCTTGCCAGTAATTGCTTTTTAGGATCAGTAAACTCAGTTGCTATCATTTGATTAAAGATAGATTTTAGTTCATTAAAAGCTGCGTTAGTTTCAGGAAACATATTGGTACGCGGCATTTTCAAAACAAATTGTGTTAAATGAAAATGATTAAGAGCTATTTGGCGAAACTCCATTGCAAAATCAATAATTGCTGTCATGCCGGCTTTACCAAATAAGTTTCGTCGCAGCTGATCAGTCATTAAACTAATTATCCGAGCAACTATAGCATAATTTAGCGCTAACTGATTAGGAAAGTAGTTATATAAAGCCTGTGATTGAGTACCAAGTTCTCTGGCAATGGTCGCAAAATTATTTTCTTTTTTGTTTTCAATTAATTTAATACTGGTTTTTATAATTAATTCTTTAGATAAAATTTGACGTGGCATACTAAACTTCCTGTTTGCTTGACTTTTACAACTTGTAAATTATAATTACATATTGTAACTATAACACAAGATATGGCAAAAATTAAGAGGTCAAGCATTATGAAAATTTTTTTATTAGGATTAATAGGGTTAGTAATAGGAACCTTTGTTATTCTTTTTGGTGGTGGCGGCGCAGCCATCTACCTGGCAATTTTGACCGGTTTGTTTGGCTTAAATGCGGCAACAGCTTCTTCAACTTCACTAGTGACTGCTTTACCTTCATTAATAATCGGAGCAATTAGTTATTACCACCAAAGACAAATTAATACTAAAGTGGGTAATCAAATGTTACTCACGGCAATTCCAGCTGTAATAATCGGGGCACTGGTCTCAAAATATATTCCCGCTAAAATTTATAAGTGGCTAATAGGAATTGTCTTAGTAGTGCTTGGCATTAATATGTTATTTAAGAAAAAAGCGCAAACCGCAGAAACAGTTAAGAAAACGCAGTTTGCCAGAATGGAAGCTGGAATTTATGGTATTTTGGGCGGCTTAATGGTTGGCGTAGCCGGCATGAGCGGTGGTGCTGTTATTATCGGTGGTTTATTTTTGCTGGGGTTACAAGATTTTCAAGCTACTGCAACTTCAACTTACGTTTTAGTTTTTATGACCATTACAGGCGCAATCTTTCATATTGCTGACGGCCGGGTAGACTGGACTGCTGGCTTACCCTTGATGATTGGTGCCATAGTAGGTGCAATAATTGCACCAAGACTAGCCCAGATTTTAGCTAAAACTAAAATTACTCGTTACATGAAACCTACAATCGGTATTTTGCTTATATTATTAGGAGCTAAGTCATTGCTGTGAAAAAATTTTTAAGCAAGCGCTTTCCAACATCATAAAAGTATGTTAATATAATTTTAAAAGTTAGTTAGGATCGTAACAGCTTAGAAACTGGCGAAACCGAAGAAGTATATGTAAGTATGCTTTTTCGGTTTTTTTATGCAAAAAAGGAGAGCAATCATGGAGGAAAGGCAATATTCACAGTCTTTAATAACTGAATTACAGACGAAGACTTTTGAAAAAAATATTAATGGCGTTAAAGAAACTGTTAAACCTGTACCTGGTCAAACAGGAGAAACAAAGCTAAATATAGTAGATCCATATGTTAAAAAAGTTATTCAGAAAAAGATGGATGAGGGTATAGGATCTAAACCATTTTCACTAAATTTTGACCGCAATCGTCCAGAAAATATTACCTATGATTTAACAACTAGTAAGGTAATTGAAGAAGAACAATTAGTTGAAATTGATAATGACCATTACATTGATACCTTTATTTTTAAAGCTGAAAATGCAAACCATGACAATCCCATTTTAGTTTATTTTCATGGTGGAGCCTATATGACCGGTAAAATAGAAGAATTTGGTAAACAAATGAAATATATTGCTGAACAGGCACAAACAACAGTTATCTTTCCCCATTATCGACTAGCTCCAGAAAACCCTTATCCAGCAGCAATTAATGACGCATTAGGTATCATTAGTTGGGCAACAAGTAACCACGAAAAGCTTGGATCACATAGTGAAAAGTTGGTCTTGGCAGGTGACAGTGCAGGCAGTGGGTTGATAAATTCTTGTATTGTTTTAATGAAGGACACTTCAATTATTTCCCGGGTCATAGAACTATACCCGGCTTTAGATAATAATGTGGAACCATACTATGATTGGCATAAATTTGATGTTTGTCCAGAAGATGAGCAATATGCTAAAAACAGAGTTTGCAGGATGTTAAACTCTTTAGCTGGCTTTGAAAGTAACTATTTGCATTACAAAATAGATCCCAGAGATGAAGTCGTAGACCTTTTTAATATTAGAAACTGGAGTAAAATTCCACCGCTTACTTTTATTCTAAATCAATATGATTTAATTACTTTAGTAGCTGAAGAGTTTATCAAAAAAGCTTTACAGCATAATGTAAAATTGAATGTTATCAAATATCTGGGATGTGACCATGGTAGTTTGAACTTTTTTGGCACGGAACCACAAGCCGAGGACATGTGTCTGGAAATAGCTAAAGTAATTAAAAAAGCGCTTGCATAAGTAAAAATAAACTGATAGTATAATAATAAAAAAGTGAATAAAGGATCGTAACAGTTTAGAAACTGGCGAAACCAAAATATTGATGATGATGTTCTTTTACAGTACGTCACGAATCTTTATTTTGGTTTTTTGTTTTTCGGAGGAAAATTATGGCAATTATAGGAGCAAGAATTGATAATAGATTACTTCATGGCATTGTGGCAACCAGTTGGGCGCCTGATTCTGGCGCAACAAGAGTGATGGTAATAGATGATGACGTGGCTAACGATCCGCAAAAAAAACAGGCGATGAAACTAGGAAGGCCGTCGGGCATGGCAGTGTCAATTATTACTAAAGAAACGGCATTAACAAACTTTAGTAATCATAAATATGATCGTCAAAAGGTTTTCATCATTTCACAAACGCCCGATGTTTTTCTTAACTTGCTAGAACAAGGAGAAAAAATTGACAAACTAGTTTTAGGTGGCACATTAACTTTTGATAATGCAATTAAAGTAACCAAGAGAGCATACATCAAACCCGAACAAGTTGATATTTATCGGGCAATTCTTGACAGGGGCTGCAAGATTGTCTCTCAATATGTTCCCCAAGACGATAGTGTTGATGTGGCAAAAATTTTAAATAGTAAGAAAGCAGGGGCATAATTATGGGATTTACTGTTTGGCAGATAATTTTAATTACTGTAATAGCTTATGTTCAAAGATTAGATGGTATGACTACTCAAATTATTCCTATGAACTACATGTTTTGGTCTTGCATGGTTGGTGCAATACTAGGAGATTTTCAAATGGGCTTAGTCATTGGTGCAACCATTCAGTTAATGTCATTAGGTGTAGCTGCACTAGGTGGCAGCTCGACTCCTGATTATTCTGTGGCTGCAATAATTTCTACTGCAGTAGCTATTAGTTCAGGAAAAGGTATGGCTGCTGGGCTAGCACTGGGGGTTCCCGTAGGGATGATTTGCATCCAATTGGATGTCCTGCTTAAGATTTTGAATTCGTTTATTACTAATAAAGCACACGAATTGGCCGATAAAAGACAGTATAAAAAAATGCGGCTGCTTATTCCTGTAATGACGGCATTAATGCCTTTGGAATCAGCTGTTCCCGTATTTATAGCAATTCTGTTTGGCAAAACCGTAGTTACTAGTATTTTAAACTTCATGCCTGCTTGGTTTACGGTCGGTCTCAATGTTGCTGGAGGTATGTTACCAGCAGTTGGTATGGCTATGCTTTTAACTTATATGCCACTTAAAAAATATGGCTACTGGCTATTAGTTGGTTTTGCACTAACTGCATATCTAAAGATGCCAATTTTGGGGGTAGCATTAATTGGTGCTGCAGGTGCGATTCCAACTTTTATGAATTATGCAAAAACTAATAACAATAATAGTTCAGTTACCAACGCAAATGGGTTGACACAGGAGGATATGGAAGATGAATAAAGAAGTTGAAGTGAAAAATGATGGCAGGGTTCTAACTAAAAAAGATATTTGGCGTGCCATGAGACGGCACTATCTGGCTATCAGCACTTATAACTATGACAGTGGCTTTGCGGCTACCTTGGTATGGGAACTATTTCCCGCACTTAGTAAAATCTATCACGATGATCCGGACGGGCTGCAGGCTTCTATTGATAACCAATTCAAATTCTATAATTGCAATCCCTGGATGTCCCCGATTATTACTGGAGCTACTTTGGCAATTGAAGAAAAAGGTAAAACTAAGTCTTTGCAAGCCGTACAGGACTTAAAGACCGCCTTAATGGGACCATTTTCAGGAATCGGAGATACTTTAATTTGGATACTATTCCCAACGGTACTAGGTGCCATTGCCGCCTCAATGGGTAAACATGGCAATAGTATTGGCATGTGGATCTATTTAGCGGTGTATGTCTTGTTCTTTTTCTTACGGTCATTTCTATATAATGTAGGCTACGATTCTGGAACTGCATTAATGACTAATATGAGTGACAAACTTTCTGCCTTAACAGATGCTGTGTCAGTGCTGGGAATTGCAGTAATCGGAGCAATCGTGCCATCGACAATCAATTTTCAGCTGGCTTTAAAATTTAGCCAAGCGGGAGTAACACTGACGGGTCAACAAATTTTAGATCAATTAATGCCCGGACTTTTACCTGTATTATTGACGGCTTTACTTTATTGGATGTTAAAGAAAGGGCGTAAAATGACTACCTTGATTTTGATGGTAATTGTTATCGCCATGGTTGGTGCAGCGTTAGGTATTTTAAAGGCTTAAAATGAAACAGATAGTAATCATCTCACATAAAACACTTGCAAGAGGTATGGCTGAAACAGTTAAATTTTTTGCAGGTAATATCGAAAATATCCATTATCTTTGTGCCTATGAAGATGGTAAAAATGAATTTCCAATTCGAGAACTAACAAAATTAATAAATAGTTTTAATGAACAAGATCAAGTATTTTTGTTAACGGATTTGTTAGGGGGAAGTGTTAATCAGAACTGTTCACAATTGATTAAAAGAAAAAATATAAATGTAATAACTGGTGTTAATTTGGCTTTAGTATTATCAATTACGCTTGATCCAAGTAATCAGTTAAAGAAACAAAAGATACAGGAGCTGATAGCTCAAGCAAAAAATCAGATTGTATATATGAATGATTATGAGAGTGGAAATGAATCAGATGACGAATAGGAAATAAAGTTATGAAAGTAGTAAAAGTCTTTAATAATAATGTCGTTTTGGTTAATATCAAAAATCATCAACAAGCTATTCTTTTTGGTAATGGTATTGGCTTTAAAAAACAGCCTGGTGACCAAATTACTAAAGGCAATGGCGTACAGACTTTTATCAAAAATATCAAAGATCCGGAATGGCTTAATTCATTATCAAATTTACTTGAAAATGTACCGCTTGAATATTTGGCGGTGGCAAAGAATATTGTTGATCATGCAGAGAAAAAGCTTGGAACTAAGTTTAATCAATTTTTGATTATCAGTTTAGCAGACCATATTTATTTTGCCGTTAAGAGAACTAGTAATGATAATATTTCATCTTTAACTAGTGTTAAAAATGTTTATCCCCTTGAATATGAAGAAGCTAAAGTAGGGGTCAAAAGAATCAATGCCACTTTTAATGTCAAATTGCCAGCTGGTGAAATTAGTTTAATTGCAATTCATTTTGTTGAAAATGAAATTAGTCCTATTGATGAAAACAAGCAATCAAATGAAAACTATGTTACCCTACATCTAAGTAAAGTGTTGCAAATTATTATTACAGATTTAGGCTATCCAGCTAAACCAACGGCGTTGGAGAGGCTTACAGTACATTTAAGGTTTTTAATTTCCCAGATTCAGAGCAATAAAACTTATCTAAATGATAAGTCTCAAGATAATAAGCAGATATTGGATTCTTTTTTAAAACAATTTCCTGAATTAAAGGGTACTCTAAAAAATTGCAGGATTATTTTTTTCAAGAAATGGATTATAAATTAAATAGTAGTGAGCGTCTTTATTTAGTCATTCACTTAAAGCAAGTTGAAAGCAGCTCGCAAGATGAATAAGAGAGGCAGAATAATTTTGATGAAAATAGCACAAGTAATAGACCATCTAATTCAATATGAACGCGGAGAAATTGAAGTCAAAAAATTTGGTAGCCAAAAAGAGGCAGGAAAGCTAATTAAGTTGGGCCATGATACTGATAGAGATAAAATTCTTTATGGTCAAAGCCACCTGGATGATCAATGTACAGGAATAGTGACGACTTGCTGGCCTAGTGTAGAGGTAATAAGGAAAACTCATCAGTATGGTGCAAATTTAATAATTTGTCATGAGGCAATGTTTTGGAATCACGGAGATCACACTACTTGGCTCAAAGAAAATCATAACGAAACTTTTGCAGAAAAGAAAAGGCTGTTAGATCAATATAAAATTGTAGTAAGAAGGGATCATGACCACCTTCATTCTGGCATCCCCGCTAGTGAAAGTCCTGACGGCTGGGCAGATGGTATCTTTTATGGCTACGCCCAAGAGCTCGGCTGGACGAAGTACATGCAAAACTTTAGTGGCATACCCTTATACTTTGACTTTCCAGCAGGTACTACTGCCAGAAACATTGCACAGCATTTAATTGCAAAACTACATTTAAATGGTTGTAGAATCGAAGGAGATCTTGATACGCCAGTAAGAAAAGCTATTATTCCGCTTCATAATCTGGGAGATGCCAATGAGATAATTAACTTAATCAACCAAGAAAAGATTGATTGCGTGTTGACGATGGAAATGATTGACTTTACATTGGCTGAATACATCAGAGACAGCAATATGTTGGGGTTAAATAAAGCAATTGTTCAAATTGGACATTTTAATACAGAAGAAGCAGGGATGCACTATATGCAAAAGTGGTTGCCAGAAGCTATTAAAAATACAGAGATACCAGTTAATTTTATCCAATCAGGAGATATGTACCACTTTATTGCTGAAAGTTGATCAATGATATAAGAATTATTAAGAAAGCTAGATATATCAAATAAAAGTACGCGGTTTTTTGTTACGATAGTAGAATCGCGTACTTTTTGTATATTAAATTTTGGGGTTCTCAGCACTAATACTGGTGCCTTTTAAATTAATTTGTTTTTAGTTGCAACCCTTGCCTTTAGTTGAGCTTTTTACTAAGTTGGGGCCAATATGTACCGCATCACGTTCAATCTGGTAAAGCAATCTTTGCCATTAAGACTAACTTTATTTTGTTACCGATAGCTATGATTGTATTATCAATTGTAGTAATGTACTTTTATAATCTTGATAAAATTTATAACCAAATAAAAATGACTAATAAGGAGAATTAAAATGAACATTTCGGATTTAGCTCTAATTAACTTAAATGAAGAAAATCGGACAATATCACCTGAAAATTTAACGGGCGCTAAGGGTAAAGCCGCAATGAGTGCCAGTGACTTGGGACCTAGCCGCAAAGGCAATGGTTCCATTAAATTACTTCAGGGAAAAACTGTAACCATAGCTGATATTCATTCTGCAGGAGAAATCAGGCATATTTGGATGACAATTGCTGATGCAACTCCAGCAGGTAGTTTTGTATTGCGGGATGTAGTTTTGAGAATGTATTGGGACGGAGCAGATAAGCCGGCAGTTGAAGTTCCTATTGGTGATTTTTTCTGCAATGGTTTTGGTGAACGGTGTGAAATTAATTCTGCTTTAATTACTGTTAACCCAACAGGTGGCTTTAACAGTTACTTTCCAATGCCTTTTAGAAAATCCGCTAAAATTACAATCACAAACGAACATCCTGGTGATATTGACGGTTTCTTTTATGGTATTGACTATGTTATCAAAGATGTGCCCGAAGATGCCGCATACTTTCATGCTGCTTGGAATAGACAAGAATATACTGAAAAACAAAATGATTTTGTAATTTTACCTTCTATAAAAGGCCCCGGACATTTTGTAGGGGTCTATTTTGAAGTCTGCGCCTTACAACGTTATTGGTGGGGTGAAGGAGAATTCAAATTTTACATTGATGGTGATACCAACTATCCAACAGTTACTTCTACAGGTACTGAAGACTATTTTGGTGGAGCCTGGGCGTTTCATCAAAAAGACAAAAACGGTAAGACTTACGCCCAAACTTTTCAAAGACCTTTTATGGGATATCCATTTATGTCAAAGGTCGATCATACTCGGGATGAATTTAATAATGGTGAGTTAATGCCTTTACATGCGTTTGGCAATGATGCTTTGCCAATGCATGGGTTATATCGCTTTCACTTATTGGACCCAATTCGGTTTAAACACGATTTAAAAGTAACTGTCCAGCAAATCGGCAATAATGATATTCAATTGTTTGAGCGTTCAGATGATGTTGCTGCCGTTGCTTATTGGTACTCGGCAGAAAAAGCAAGTGATTTACCAGCTATTGCTCCCCAACCGGAAAGGGTGCCACGCTAGGTATCTATAAATGACAAATTAAAAACGTGATTCTGTTACGGTAACAGAACCACGTTTCTTCGGGCGCTGATAACTGTCAAAATTCCAGTTTCCTTGATTGTACTCTGCATCTATTTGAGAACGTCATGTTTTATAAGAGTGCGTAATTTTTACTATATTTAGATATCTCCGTATCAGATGGTCTTACTTTAGCCCTAGTTATTTAAAAAGCCTTTCAATCTTTTAAAAAAGATACGGTAAGTTTTTAGCAGAATGGTAAAATATTTATATAATTGAAAAGTAATTTAGTATAACTTTTTGTAATAGTCGGACCTAATTAATTGGTATTTTATGTTGAATACTTTTCAGTGGATAATAAAATAAGGCAATTTGGTTATTTAAATAAAAATTACAGCCCACCAATTATATCAAAGAAAAGAGATCAGAATGAGCATTATCAAAAATCATTTTTTTGCAGGTGAAAGAATTCTTTTTGGACTAAAAGATGCACAACTGGAAGGAATCACTTTTGGAGAGGGTGAGTCCCCACTAAAGGAAGCCAGCAAAATTAGCATTAAAGACTCTGTTTTTAAGTGGAAATATCCGTTGTGGTATGACAATGACATCACTGTCGCTAATACTGTTTTTGAAACTATGGCTCGTAGTGGTATCTGGTATACCAAAAATATTGCGATTAAAAATTCGGCTTTGCAGGCACCAAAATTATTTAGAAGAGCAGAAAAAATAAATTTGGACCATGTTCATTTTGCAAATGCTGAGGAGACAATGTGGACATGCAAGGACATTCGCATTACCAATAGTCAAATTAACGGTGATTATTTTGGCAAAGACAGTCAAAATATTTATCTTGACCACGTCAGTGTAGTTGGCAACTATGTTTTTGATGGTGCCCAAAATGTTGAAGTGCATAATTCTACTTTTGTTGCTAAAGATGCTTTTTGGAATTGCGAAAATGTTAGTGTGTACGATTCAACAATTGATGGTGAATATTTGGCCTGGAATGGCCACAATATTAAGTTCATTAATTGTCAGATTGAAAGTGATCAAGGACTTAATTACATTGACCATTTGGAACTAAAAGATACCAGTTTAATTCACACAGACTTAGCTTTTGAATATGTTTCTAATATCGATGCTACGGTTTCGAGTAAGATCGATAGTGTCAAGAATCCAATTTCCGGTAGAATTGCTGCTCCTGCAATAGGTAAATTGATTCTAGATCCACAAAAAATTACTCCCGCTAAAACGGAAATTATCTGTGCTAAAATTGATGAGAAGATTGATCATTCAGATGAAAATCAGAAACCAGGGGATTAAATATAATGAATAAATATGATTTTGTTAATGCACCGGATAGAAGTATGACAGATTCAGTCAAGTGGCATGTTAAAAAAGGCGACTTACCAATGTCAATTGCCGACATGGACTTTAAAACTGCACCGGAAATTATTGCTGCAATGAAAGAAAAAATTAGTCTCGGTGTTTTTGGCTACGAGTGGCCTGAAGATGATTATTTTAATGCTGTAGCTGACTGGTATGAAAAAGAGCATGGTCATCGGCCAGAGCAGGAATGGCTGATTTTTACTACGGGTGTAGTACCGGCAATTTCTGCAGTTGTGCGGCGGATCTCTCACATTGGTGACAATGTTTTAGTGCAAGCACCTGTTTATAATGTTTTCTATAATTCGATTGAAAATAACGGTCGGCACGTTTTAAGTAATGACCTGCAATTTGATGGTTCAAATTATAAGATCAATTGGGAAGACTTGGAACAAAAATTAGCATTACCTCTGACGACACTAATGATTTTTTGTAATCCGCATAATCCTGTAGGAAAGGTATGGACTCAAGCAGAAGTTCAAAAAATTGCTGATTTATGTTTTAAACATCATGTGGTACTTTTATCTGATGAAATTCATGGTGATCTGGTGCGCAAAGGACCAGATTATACTCCTGCCTTTTCAGTAAATGGTCCTGCACGTGACAACGTCATTTCCTTAGTTTCGCCAAGTAAAACCTTTAACGTTGCCGCTTTGCATGCAGCAACCGCTATCGTACCGAATAATAACTTGCGCGCTATGGTTAATCGCGGTCTCAATAGTGACGAAGTAGCAGAACCTAATTTGTTGGCTATTCCGGGAACGATTGCTGCTTATGAACAAGGTCATGATTGGTTGCAAGCATTGATTAAGCAGCTAAATGTTAATTTTGCATATGCACAAGAGTTTATCAATAAGAATCTTCCCCAAGTAAAAGTGGTCTCAGGCAAAGCAACATACTTAATTTGGCTTAATGTTGAACAGATTAGTACCGACTCGCAAGAACTAGCAGATTACTTAGAGAAGAAAACAGGTCTGGTTTTATCACCGGGAAGTATTTATCGCGGTAACGGTCACAACTTTTTACGTATGAACCTTGCCTGCCCATTAGCAATGGTTAAAGATGGCTTAGAAAGATTAAAGACAGGACTAACCCAATATTCCGCTTAAATATGTTAAAAAGACGACTATGGCAATCAGCATAGTCGCTTTTTGACTAGAAATAATAATAAGCTAACTAGTGCTATAAACGAAATTAATGTTTCATGTGAAACTCAAAAACAAAAGGTAATAAATATGGCAGATTAATTAGCTGAGTCAGCATATTTTCAATATTATTAATTTGCTAATAAGGCGAATAGTTTAATTACCTATTTGCATACTAGTTGTTGAAACAGACTTTTCATTTGCCGGTTTTAAGTTGTAAAAAATTAATTTTTAGATTTATTTTTTTGAAAATGCTGAGCAAGTTGAATGGCAGTAGTGATGTAGTCAAGAATAGTTGAGACAGCTAATATGATGCCTTTGAAATTAAGCGAGTCTTCAAAAATTAGCGGTAGTTGGGCTCCCATTGCAATAAACAAAACTATGATCAAAAGTTTACCCGGAGAAATTTTGCTATTACTACTTGTGAACTTATCTAATAAAGTTTGAATCTTTTTTGTTGTTTGTGGTGATAGCTGCATTTTCTGAGCAAGAATTTTTAAAAAGGTTCTGTTTTTAAAGACTGAGACTAATTGCTCATTTACTTCTGTGGATAATTGCTTTAGTTGTTCTGCAACATGCTTATTATGTTTAGCGCAAACCTGCAATAAATTTTGAATTTGTTGTAGTCCAGATAAATTCCATGAATAATTATTTGAATTAATTCTTTCCCATAATTGTGGTATCTGTGCAATTTTTTGATTGAATTGGCTGAATAATTTCTGTGTTATTTTTGTTGGTAACATACTTTTTGGCCAATTTACTAACTTATTTTTAATATGCATAAAATATACTTCATTTTCCTAATTATAGCAAGGATAGATATTATACAAACTTGATATGCTTAAATAAAAAATTGCTTTTTTCATGTGAAACATTATTACGATTGACTTGATGATAGAGATGGGGTTCATTACTTAATAAGGTTATTGCATAAATGATGATACTGGATAAATTAATAAAAGTAATTGACTGCAAACTAACTTTTTATAATGAAGCTACCAAAAAGCATAACATGGATGAGCGAAAAAATTGCCGGAAGAAATATTAGCTGGCAAAGAAAAAGCGCAATAATGACACTAAAGGTAAATTATTGCACCTGATTTATATTACTTTAAATAAAGCCAAATTTTTATTGAAACGGAAATACTTTTTAATCGTAATTATTTGCTTTGGATGGTAATAACATTAGAATGATGAACCAAATATCGCCAATGATTGGCACTATCATAATTAGAATCCACCAAGCAGAATGATTACTGTCATGTAAACGGCGAAAGCGCAAAGATAACATTGCAATCCAGACAACAAAGGATATGATGAGAGAGCTCGTCTTGATGCTCCAATCGCCCCAATTATAAATATCATTAATTGAATGACCTAATAAGCTTTCAACTAAATTCATCAAAATAAAAGCCAATATCCAGTTAATAATCACTGGCCACCAATATTCTGAACGATTAGCAGTGCCGGAAAAATTAAAAATATTCTGCCAGAACTTTTTATATGATTTAATCATTAAATATTTCCTCCTACTTTTACCTAATAAATTCATCATAGTGCATTGCAAGAGAATGGGCAAAGATAAAGGCTTTATATGAATTAATAAGCAATATTTTTGTTTTATTATTATAAAAGCGTTATCTTGAACTTGAATTTATTGAAGGGAGAAAGTACAAATGGACAATAATTTATCAGACCCGTTAAAGCGTTATCATCATGATGATTTTCCTAAGCAATCACAGGAATATCCTGGACTGCAAAGTAAAATGGATCCTGCACCTGCTGGTGACATGGCCGACTATGAAGGACATGGATTGTTAAAGGGCCGCAATGCCCTTGTCACAGGTGGTGACTCCGGTATTGGCCGCGCTGTAGCGATTGGCTTTGCCAAAGAAGGAGCAGATGTAGCCATTCAGTATTTGCCAGAAGAAGAGTCAGATGCTAAAGATACAGCTGAATTGATTAAAAAGGCTGGACGTAAAGCAGTTTTGCTGCCAGCTGATTTCCGTAAACGTGGCGAAGCAGCAAAAGTTGTTGAAAAAGCTGTCAAAGAATTGGGCAGTTTAGAATTATTGGTAATGAACGCAGCTATCCAACAAAATGTTGATGGCATAGAGAATTTGTCAATGGATCAAGTGCACGATACTTTTGAAGTTAATATCATTTCAATGTTTGAGATGGCTAAGGCTGCAGTACCGCATATGAAGCCGGGCAGCGTAATTCTGACCTCGACTTCTTTAGAAGGCTTCAGTCCATCACCAATATTGCTTGATTATGCAGCTACCAAAGCAGCAATTGTCAGCTTTTCTATTAATTTGGCTCAAAGTCTTGCTCCTAAAGGAATTAGAGTTAATAGTGTTGCACCTGGTCCTGTTTGGACACCTCTGCAAGTTTGTGGTGGTCAGCCAACCGATGCTCTTGCTACATTTGGTCAGCAAGTACTGTTGAAACGCGCAGGACAACCTGATGAAATAGCTCATGTTTATATTTTCTTGGCTTCAAACTTGGCAAGTTATGTGACAGGCCAAGTATATGGTGCCACAGGTGGACCAGCTATTAATTAAGGAATAATAAATAAAATTTAATTTCCGTTTTTGCTTACACAAAAGTAAAAGCGGATTTTTTATGCAAAATTTGCTTTTTGGATAGGGCTTCAGTATATTAAATAATTAATTAGTATTTAATATCCAAAGAATAGAGGTGAAGAAATGAATAGAAGTATTTTTCAAAAAATAGCACTATTGTCGCAAAAAAATGCCAGGATTATTGCAGATGAGTGGCATTACGACGGACAATATGCTTTTTACGATATGAAAAATGATCAAGAAGATTATGGTGAAATAATTTCTCCCCAGTTACGTAAAAATAATTACTTTCAGGTTTTGGATGAAGATGACAACTTAGTCGCCTTCTTTTGTCTTGACCCAGATAAGAAGAAAAAAGAACAAGTTGAAGTTGGCTTGGGACTAGCTCCTAATCTAACTGGTCATGGTCTAGGCAGCGAATTTATGTCAGTCATTGAAAATTTTGTCAAAGATAACTATGACTATAAAGTAATTGTTTTATCCGTTGCTGACTTTAATTTGCGCGCAATTAAAGTCTATCAAACGGCAGGTTATGTCCAAACAGGTACAGAAAATGTGCATTCAAATGGCGGCATCTATAAATTCAATCTTATGTCAAAGAAAATTTGAGTTTGGTTTTATAGATATTATATGAAAGAATTGCAGGGGAAAATATGGATAAAACATGGCAAAAAATGTATGACGCAGCGAAAAAGGTGCAAGGGTTCAATGCAATTGGTCCTCATATGGAAGCTGGTGGAGTCGCTGCTGCTGTTCTAGCTGAATCAGGAAAAATTTATACTGGGGTTTGTGTTGATACAGCTTGTGGGTTAGGTGTCTGCGCAGAACGCAGTGCGCTTTTTAACATGATTACAGATGGTGAAACTAAAATTAGCAGAGTTTTAGCATTAATGGCAGATGGTAAAAATGGTGCTCCTTGTGGTGCTTGTCGCGAATTTATTGTTCAATTAATGGAAAAAGATTATCAACAAGTTGAAATTATGCTGGATTATGAAAAGGACAAAGTCGCTACAATGGGCGAATTAACCCCAGAATGGTGGCTATAATGGACAAAGAAGTAAAACTATTTTGGCAGGATTTTTGCCTTAAGCATAATTTGCCTGCCGGCACTAAAGTTGACGCTTGGTCTTTTGGTTATAGTGAAAAAGATGCAGATGAATTGGCTGAGTTAGTTAAGAGAGGCATAAAAACTGCCACAACTTCAGAATATGTACCAGGTGATGAAGATATACCTAAAGTTGGCGATTGGAACATAATTCTCGATAGTCAAGGTAAACCCGTCTGTGTTGTCCAAGACAAAGTTGTAGAAATTATTCCGTATAATCAAATTTCCGCAGAGCATGCTTATCATGAAGGAGAAGGAGATCGCAGTTATCAATATTGGCGCACAGTTCATGATCAATTCTTTGAAGAAGAATTTAAAGCTAATGGGCAAAAATTTTATCCTCAAGCGCCAATGGTTTGTGAAACTTTTGCAAAGATTGATTAATCTGACCGTTGCAAAATGAAAAAAATATGATATAGTTAAAATAATTTAGAGAAAGAGGTTATTACCAAAATGGAGAATTAATTTCTGGTTTTATTAGTAAGCAAAAAGTTTGATAACCAAAGCTTTTGTCATGCTTTTTTGCCGATAATCAGAAATTAGTTTTGTTCTCTTTTGTGGTGATTCTTTAGTTTCACTAGCTTTTTGTGCACTGCTAATCAAATTATGGGCAATTTGGTTATCAGTGCTTTTTCTTTAGCAAAAAGCAGGTGTTAACATGGAATATATTAAAATAACGAATCTGAAAGTAGAATATCAAGGTGAGGTTTTATTTCAAGCTCCACATTTAAATGTTCAAGACCAGCAAATAATCGGTTTGATAGGTGATAATGGTGTAGGTAAAACTACGTTAGTCAACATTATTGCTGAAAAGCCTACAGTTTTTGAGGTAGAGGGGCAAGTTAAAAGAAATTGCCATACTATTTTAGTACCACAAATTTTAAATAACAGTGAGCAAAGTGGCGGAGAAAAGGAAAAGTCAGCTATTGTCCAAGCATTACTTCAGTTAAATCAAACTCAGAATTCTCTGCTAATTTTGGATGAGCCGACATCTAATTTAGATATTGAGCAACAAAAATGGCTAATTAAAGCCTTAGACAGTTTAAAACAACCAATTCTGTTAATTAGTCATGATCAGGCTTTTTTAAGTAAGCTTGTCAATGTTATTTGGCAGATCAAGGACCAGCAAGTTCATGAATTTAAAGGTACTTATGACGAATACCAGCAATTTCTTAGAACACAAGAAAAAAGGCAGAATACTGAGTATTATCAAAAACGAATTGAAATTAAAAGACTAAAAAAAGATCAAAGGGAGTACGAAACTAGGGCTAAAAAATCTACTAAGAAAAAGAAAAGTATTTCTTGGTCCGATTGGAAAATAAAAGATAGCAGCGGTATAGAAAAAAGCCTTTTTCGTGAAAGTACTTTACTGAAAAGGCGTATAGCTAAAGCAGAAACGACGCTGGAAAAGCCGCAAGTTAATCAGCCAATCACTTTAGGTAATATTGAAAATATGAATCTGGAGCTGTCTCAGAAAAGCAGCATAGTCAGATTCAAGACGCAAAGTGTTACTCTACATAAAAAGCAATTATTTGCAATAACTAAAGAGTTGAAAATTAAAGGAAAAGAAAAAATAGCGTTAACTGGTATAAATGGTGCTGGAAAATCAGTTTTTTTAGAAAAATTATTTCACAAAAAACTGGCTGTCTGGCTTAATCCACAGCTAAAAATGGGCTATTTCAAACAAAATATGGCGCAGGAAACTGAAGAAACAGCTACAGTAAAAGAGGTAATATATAAAAACAGCATTTTTAATAAAACTACTACAATGCAGCTTTTAGGTGACTTGCATTTGCAAAGGTCTTTGGATAATCGCGTTAGTGCTTTGAGTGGAGGACAGCTTGTTTGTTTTAAATTGGCAAAAGTGCTTTTAGGTGAACATAACTTACTGATCCTTGATGAGCCGGACAACTTTTTAGACATTTCATCTATTAATGCTTTAGCAGAATTTCTAAGAAACTATCCGTTTGCTGTTATTGTAGTTTCTCACGATCAGAAATTATTAAAAGATTTAAACTTTACTTCTTGGAAAATAAAAAATCACAAGTTAATAACTCCTAGTGATTTTTCGAGTAAAGAAAATGCTAAGACTGCTAATCAGATCAGTTTATTACAATTCAAATTAGACCAACTGATTTCCGATCCTAATGCTTCATTTAATGACATTGAAAATATTTCCCGGGAAATAAATAGAATTTCAAAAAAGAACTAGGTTTTATTAATTGGGACAACAGTAGCAAAAATTATGGATAGCTTGTTTTACTTTAAGTATTTTACTGTAAAGCAAATTAAGGGGTCAATATTAAAAACAAATGGCACACGCAAATTGCTAATAACTATTATAATGTTAATAACTAGTAGTATAAGTTTAATTAAGGAGGAAAAATGACTAAACCAGTTATTGGCATAGCAGGATCTGAAATGATTGATTCTGCTGGAATGTTTCCAGGATACAGACGTAGTTATGTTAATGAGGATTATGTGGATTCTGTTGTTAAAAATGGCGGAATTCCCTTTATAATTCCTTTTACTGAAGATGATGAAGTTATTAAAAGCCAGATGGCTCATGTGCAAGGATTGATTTTATCTGGTGGACATGATGTTGATCCTCACTTATATGGTGAAGAATTAATGCCTAAAATTGGTCCCATTTGGCCTCAGAGAGATCACTTTGACATGCTTTTATTAAAAATTGCTGAAGAAACTGATAAACCCGTTCTGGGAGTTTGCCGCGGGGCACAGATTATTAATGTAGCACATGGTGGCAGTCTCTACCAGGATATTAGTTATCGCTCAGAGCAAACTCTAAAACACGAACAAGGTCATACACCTGATTTGCCTACTCACAAAGTAATAATTAAGGAAAACAGCTTATTAGCTAAAACATTGGGTAAGACTGAATGCATGGTTAATTCTTTTCACCACCAATTAATTAAAGACATAGCGCCAGATTTACTTGAAGTTGCAGATGCAAGCGATGGCGTCCCGGAAGGGCTTGAAAATAAACAGGGTACTGTTTTGGCGATTCAATGGCACCCAGAAATGCTACACAACAATCCTAATACTAAGTATATGAATAATTTATTTAAATTTGTGGTTGAAAATGCTAAGTAGGGAGTAAATATGACTCAAAACAAAAACGCAGGAGACAAACTTGGCTTTTGGTCGATTGTTCTTTTAGCTATTAACTCAATTATTGGTTCCGGTATCTTTTTAACACCTGGTAGTGTAGTTAGTCAGGCAGGGAGTAAAGCTTTAATTGTCTACTTCATTGCTGCAATTTTTGCCTCAGTCTTAGCTATTTCATTTTCAGCAGCTGCTAAGTATGTAACTAAATCTGGTGCTTCTTATGCCTATTCTAAAGCTGCTTTTGGTGATAACGTTGGTTTTTACGTTGGCATTTTGCGTTACTTTTCTGCTAGTGTTGCCTGGGGAGTAATGGCTGTTGGTGTAATCAAATCGACTATTTCTATTTTTGGTGGCAATCCAGATAAATTTTTAAATGTTACTATTGGTTTTATTATCTTAATGGTAGTAGTTACTGTAATTAACTTATTTGGACAAAAGTTTGTGAAACTTGTTATGAACATGGCTACAGCAGGTAAATTAGCTGCATTAATTTTAATTATTGTGGCGGGTGTTGTTTTACTTATTACCACTGGAGCCACACATAGTTTGTCATCTGTTGACCAAATAACGCAAAACGGACAAAGAATAGTACCAACTTTAACTACTACAGGACTCGTGATGGCCGTTGTTTCAGCGTTCTATGCTTTTACAGGTTTTGAATCAGTTGCCTCTGGTTCAGAAGACATGCAAGAGCCAGAAAAAAACTTACCAAAGGCTATTCCACTAGCAATTTTAGTTATCGCCGCTATTTATATTGGGGTAGTGGCCGTAGCGATGGTGCTAGATCCTAAGGCGCTGATGACGACTAAACAAGTGGTAGCAGTCAGTGCAATTTTTAAAAATGAAGTATTGCGGGATGTAATTTTAGTTGGTGCGCTTATTTCTATGCTGGGAATTAACGTTGCCTCTAGCTTTAATGCGCCACGTATTTTGGAGGCAATGGCACGCGAACATCAATTGCCAGCTACTTTAACCAAAAGAACTAAAAATAATTTTCCTATTAAAACATTTTTTATTTCTGAAGCATTAGCAATTTTAGTACCTTTAGCTTTTCAATACAACATGACCAATTTGATCACATTAAGCGCCATGGTCAGATTTTTAGGCTTTATCATTGTTCCACTGGCAGTAATTTGCTTTTACTATGGTAAGAATAAACAACCAATTTTACCAGCTCCTAAGAATGTTTTAACTGATATATTTGTACCAATATTGTCAATAATTTTAGTAATCTTTTTGCTGGTTAAATATAACTGGCAAGCGCAATTTGGCATTATTGTGAATGGTCAAGTCGTCGGTGTTAACTGGTATGCAATTTTCATGATGATCTTTGGCTTCATCATTTTACCTTTATTTATGTTTTGGTTCTCTAGAAAAGAAAGAAACCAGCGGCAATAGTTTGCCAGGATAAATTAACATATAAAAAAAGAGTTGGCCGTGAAAAAATCACGTCAACTCTTTTTATATTTAGTTATTTCTAGTGCTTTCTTACTTTAAAATAGTGGATCAAGCTGTAGCAGAACAAAATAATCATACCAGCTCCAGCCATTGTCATATCGGCACGAGGTGAACCATTGCCTAAATTGCTGCCTAACCAGTCTATAATCGTCGGTGAAGCGGCACAACCAACATTTACGAGCACTAAAGTAATCGTCGTAGCAAAGTTGACCGAATTTCGCGGAGCTGCTTCATCTAGCCAGTTAAAAATATAAGGAACTGACAGACCAAACCCAGTGCCTAAGACAATAACAGCAATAACCAATACTGGTAAATTAGCAGCATAGGCAAGAGCCAATAGTCCAACGACTTGCAGCAACAAACCTATAGGTAAAATTAAATCTTGGAGTTTCTTTTTCAAATAGCCATAACACATTCCGACAGGTATCCCAACCAGAGTTGCTACACTAGAAACAAAAGCAATTTGACTAACGTTGGCGATTTTTTGCGTAGTGGCTAATTGTGGTAGTTTAAAAGTCATTGGCATAAAGAAGACGTACATGAAGAACATAATAAGAGAGATTTCCACGACGCTGCCGTTGATCTTATTTTCCTCTTTAACTGGTGAATTTTCAGTATCAGTTCCCTTACTTTTTTCATTTGGTAATGACACTACTAAGCCGAATAATAGCATGACTGGCAGTGCTACTAAGTAGATTGCAAAAGTTGCATGCCAACCCATAACGGCTAAGAGACCAACACAAAATGAAAATACAGCAGCACCTACACTACCCATTGAGTTTTGAAAACCAAGCATGGTTGATAGTTCGTTGCCCTGATAGAATTTGGACAGCAGACTAACAGCTAATGAATTAAAG
The DNA here is from genome assembly GCF_042679465.1 of Lactobacillus melliventris. Taxonomy (NCBI): domain Bacteria; kingdom Bacillati; phylum Bacillota; class Bacilli; order Lactobacillales; family Lactobacillaceae; genus Lactobacillus; species Lactobacillus melliventris. The sequence goes on from NZ_JBHTMT010000002.1 coordinate 133,474, forward strand.
AGACCAATCCCAGCTCCTAAAAGAAAACGGGAAATTAAAATTGGTGTATAACTTGCTGCGTACATTGGGTATGTGCCTGCCAGTAAAGCAATTGCTAAACCAGTAATAACCGTTGGCTTGGTTCCGATCAGTTTTATTAAAAAGGGACTTATAATCAGACCTACAACAATTCCAATATTAGGAATTGTGCTTAATGTTTCTACGGCAGCCCTTGAAACTTGCGGAAATGATGAGTACATCAACGGCAGTACTGAAGAAATTTGTGGTGCTATCATTAGCATTAATGATATTGATAATAAAGCACATTTGAATAATCCAGATTTTGGATTAAATTTTTTCATATTAATTGCCTCTTTTTTATTTAATACTAGTTTTAATAATATATTACTCTCTTTTTACAGTTAAAATAACGCTTTCAGTAGCTTTGATTTGGCGCTGAGGAACTTTTTTTAATTTGCATACTAGTTTGGCCATAATAATCAACCATTGCTCTATTTAAAGAGCGGATACCACTAAAGCCGTTATTCATTGCTATTGCTGTGAGAGTCATAGCAGTATGACATAAATCTTGATATGCTTTTTGTGCCCGGAAATTCCTAAGATATTTACCGATAGTAGTTCCCATATTTTGATGAAAAATTCGTTGCAGATATTGCCGTGATAAGTGGCAGCTGTCCGCAATGTTTTGGGGTGTAATTGGCTCTTGGTAATGATTTTGAATATAATCTAGAGCATGGCGCAAATGTTCGGTAATAATTAAGTTACGTGATATTTGGCCCTTATTGTCTCGTTGTTTTAAAAAGTATTTGAGTAGAATATTTAAAACTTGATAGCTAAGAATAGTTAAGTCCAGATTTTTAAAAGCTTTAGCTGGTGCAGATTTTATGGCAATAATTTTACTCAATAAAGTTTGTAAATAATGATATTGCTCTACTTGCTCTAAACTTAATTTTGCAAGGGGCTGCAATTCAAATTGATAATGGTCCATTTCAGGAAACATTTGTAATACTAAGGGATAAGGAAAAAGCAGGGATAAAGCCAGATCATTTTTAGAGCTGTTAAGATTGCGCACGCTATGAACAACTTGGGTATTAATTATTAGAACTTCGCCAGGATGCGTTTCATGATCTACCCCACCAATAATAAAATGGTCAATTTTCCCTCTTAGTGTAAAACTCAGCTCAATACTTTGATGCCAGTGAGGAGGTACTTCTGAAGAGCCCGGGTATTGATGAACCTTGATAAAAACAGGAAGTTCATCTAATTGCACTAACTCATGCTTATCACGTGCCATGATATTTTCTCCTTTACTAAAAATGGTCGAACTAAATTATACTAGTTCAACCAGTTTTGGTAGATATTATTTAATTGAGATATTTGCGGAAGAAGTTTAACTCATCTTCATTACACTGCTTGGCTAAATCGTCTTTTTGGTTAACGTGGAAAACGTGTCCCCGACGATGGTCATTATCACCATAAAAATGGAGTTCATGGTAAATATTTTTAGCATGGAGATAACCTGAAAGCATGTAGGCATTATCACGCAGAAAATCATCAGTAGAAGTCATGATAAACAGGGGTGGCAAAGCCGGTGTTAGGAATTGCTCTACATTTAGTTCATCATGTTTATCCATTTGAATTTCAGGTCTGAAATAAGCTTCGGGTGCACCGGCAATTGAATTAATCTCTGTTAAGAAGTAAGCTCCACAGTTTAAAGCGGCTGCTTTAATAGTTAGGTTAGGGAGAGAATAGCCGAAATATTTACGGTATTCATTGTTGGTGTAGATTGCTAAAATTTGTTCACCCATTTGACCACCAGCACTGTCTCCAACTATAAACACATTGTCTAGGTCAAACTGATATTTAGCGGCATTTTCTTTTTCGGCTACCCAATGAAATACCCGATTAATATCATCTAACTCGCCCGGATATACAACATCAGGTGCTAACCGGTAATTGGCGTTAACTACTGCAAAGCCTGCTTTGGCAAGGGCTAAACAATAGAACTGGTATGTTTCCTTAGTGCCATATACCCAGCCGCCACCGTGGATATTGACGATAACCGGTAGTTTGTCATTAGTTCTTTTCTGTGGTAAGTACACATCAAGTATCTGATACTTAGGATCGTCACCATACGGTATATTATCGCATCTTTCTACTTCGGGAATTTGTGTTGGCAACCCTTCGTCACGTTGGTCATCACCTTTTTTAAATTCGCTCCGCATTTCTTGAACTAATTTTTGATAATCTGGTTCTGCCATTTTTACAGTACTCCTTTTTGTGAAATCGCTTTATCAAGTATATTTTACTTCACTATTATGAAAAAGAAAGGCTATAAAGTCACTTCAAAATGGCGATTGGAAAAACAAAAGTTTCATCAAAACTAACTTTTATTTATAGTTTTGATAAAAGTCAAAGCTATAAATATTGTTATAAAATTGCTGTAAAAAATCAAAAAATAGATTTCAATAAAATATTCAAGACTAATCCCTAAATGAAGTTGTTACATTAATTTAATTTCACAATTTACAATTCAATATTTTAATTACTTAATTTTTTAAGTTTTTTATTAAATTCATTAATGGTTTTAATAGTTAGGTTAATAGTTGTGTAATTGAGTTCTTTATATAAAGCTTTATCACCAATAATAAAAAATCCATTTTTGGCTCTTGTTGCAGCTACGTTAATAATGTTAGGTTCTTTAACTGCCCAACGTGCTGCACATTGTTCTTTATAAGATGCACCGAGAACCAAAAAGACAATTTTATTTTCTTTACCTTGAAAGGTGTGAACAGTACCAACATTAGTTGGTTTGTTATCTTTATACATAGTAAAACCAATTTTATCTAACTCTTTAATAAGTTCATTGGCAACATGTCTAAAGGGAGTAATAACAAAAATATCTTTTTGTGTGAATGAATTCTTCTTACTAATAGTTATTATTTTAATTACTTTTTTTAGAAAATCAGCTTGTCTTTTGACAAATTTATCACAAGAAGGACCTTTAATATTACACCAACGTCCACATCCTGCTTTTCCTGCATCTTCAGCTTCTTTGACTTTTTTAGGTAAAACCATTCTATTATTATATGAAATTGCGTTAGAAATACTAAACATTGGATTTAAACAACGTCTATGAACCCAAAGAGGAACACCAATCCAATTTTCTTGTTCTTTATCTTTATAATATCCAAATTGACTAGATTGATCCATAATTGTTTGAACTGAAGTATTACCTGAAACATATTTTTCACTAACTTTGAAAATTTGACTACCTATTAGAGAAATAATCTTAGAATCTAATGTATTAACGGGCTTAATTTGTGCTGGATCGCCAACAGCCAAAACTCGCTTACTTTTAAGAAGTGCCCCAACTACAGCCTGTGGTACAGCTTGGCCAGCTTCGTCAATAAACAAATTACCAACAGGGGTTGAGTTTTTCGGAAAATCTTTAAACATACGATGAAAGCTGGCAAATGTAGTACTAATAACAGGTATTGTGAAATTTATCCATTCCCAAGCACGTAATACTACTTCGGATTGATTAGGTTTACTTTTTTTATCTTTGTAAATCCAGTTATAGTATGCTGCAGACAAAGAATTGCGGTTTTCATAAAGGAATTGTTTTTTGACTCTTAAAGCAAATATAAATAATAAAACCTCTTCTTCCAAATCTTTGCTTGTGTACCAATATGTTTCTTCTTCAAAGTCTTCATAATTTTTGCGACAATTAAAATTTCTTTCATAATTTGGTATATGAACATTAATATGAGCATATCTTTTTTCTTCTTGAGTTATATTACTTGCTTCAATTTGCAATTGTCCCAATTTATTTTCTAGATTTTGTTTTGAATTAGTTTCTTTTTTAATAGTTTTAGATAAATTTCTTAATTCTTGTATTTTTTTGTTCTGTTCTTCTTTTTTATGTCCATTAAATAAATGATCAATAATCCAATTAATAATATTAATAATGATACCATAATTATTGATTTCAGTAAGCTTGAGATCGTAGTCTCTTTGATGAATACCAATATTTTTTTTAAGGTGAGAGATATCTGTATCAAAAGTAGAGGATGTGATTTTTCCTAATTTATCAACAATTAATTTATATTTATTAACTTTTTTTGCCCAGTTTTCCTTTTTAGATAGATATTCAGAATATTCTTGTAAAAAATTTTGTTTTAATTTAACTTTTTTATATTGCCTAATAAAATTATTATATGCATCAGGATCAGTTTGAAAATCATCACTTTTTAATTCATCAACAACTTTTTTAATGGTTTTTATTATTTTATTCATGTTATCTTGACGACCACCTTCTTTAGAAAATAGTCCCCAGAATTTCGAAGATTTTGAGTCCGAATTGGCAATATCTTTAAAGTAGTTTGCCTTTTCTAATTCGGAAATTATATTTTTAAAAGTTTCATTTTTATCAGGAAAAAGAGGAAGTTCATTAACAATGTTTTGAACAGCTCCGTTATTGGAAGAAGCAACTACGATATTTTTACTGGCTATTTTATCAGGTAATTTTGTTTGTCCAAATTTACTATCCTCAACGGAATAAAGATTTTTTTTATCAAGATCACATATTTCTTTTGCTTGCCTAACTACTAGTTCTGCAAAAATATCTTTAAGTAAAGTAGTTTTCCCTGTTCCTGGAGGTCCATTTACTGTATGGATGTCATTTTTATCATTAATAGCGAGATTAATTGCTACTTGTTGCATTAGTGATGCAGGAAATTTAGAAAAAAAGTGACCTAAAGGATAGTTCTTAGGTTGCAAAATTTTTTTAAAAATTTCAGTATTTTGAGTTGGATCTAAATTCAAACGTATATCATCCGGAATACCATAAAAATATTTTTTTAAATTTTCACTTTGCGATATTTTTGCAGAATTTAAATCATCTATATAAAAAGAATGTAAATTTGAAATATCAGTTTCTATATTATTGACTCTGCTATAATAAGATTCTTTTATATCAATATCAAGTAATTTATACATAGATAAAAAAGCTTCATTAAATCTATTTGTATATTTTTTAGATGTGAGTGATTCAGTTTGAAATGAAAATAATTTTTTATTTCTTCTTTAATATTTTTTTCATAATTTTTAAAAGATGTTGTATCACTACTTAGCCCTTCTCCCTCCTTAAGAATGTAGTAACTCATTGTTACAAAAATTTTATCTGCAATCAGGTTTAGGTCTTTGTCAAAAACAACAGCAATACTAAATTTACATGTATCAGCTATATCATCTTGTAATGAATCTAATTTATAATGGTCAGCAATCTTTTTTATAACTGTTTGAAATCTAAATGTACTTAAATAAAGAATGATCCCTGCTTTTTTATATTTATTATTTTTAAGTTCTTCATGCAAAACTTGATAAAAATCAATTTTTGTAGATGCTGAATTTGCAGGAAAATATAAGCGCTCTTTTAAAGACTTTATGGTTTTGTTATTTTTTTTAATATCACCTTCTGATAATTGCTCAATTAATATCCATGCATTTAAAATGTTATTTATATTAATCAAATATGGTCAACCTCCTTTATTTGTATATATTATATACTTTATAAAAATAAAAAAGTTTTAGTAATTAACTTTTATATTTGTTTTGATAAGCTTCATTTTCTGTAGTTGATGTAATCTTAAAGTTACTAAAGTCTAGCTGTTTTTTATGTAATTCACTTTCTGCAACATCAATACAGTGCGTAATTGTCGCATTACCTATTAATTCTATCCAATAGCTATGTGCAGTCCGATGTACTTTAGTTTGAACAAATCCTCCGGGATTGGAGATAGTTAGTAACTGCCCAAAAAGGTGTTCCTGCGGATAAGTTAATGCGTAAACCAGACTTGCGGCTGACATGCCAGTGCCGCAAGCATTGGTAAAACCTACACCTCGCTCAAAAGTGCGTACAAATAGATGATGCGCACTCAAAACTTGAGCAAAACTAACATTTACTCCATCCGGGAAAAATGGATTTTTCTGATTTAGTTTTGCGCCTAATTTTGCTAATAAGTCGCTTTTGAAAATATCATCTGAAACAAAGCTGATCAAGTGGGGGTTAGGGACAGCAACTGCTGAAAATTTCAGTTTTGGTGCCAGTTCCGGCACCTCTTGATTAATTAATTCAGAATAACCTAGATTAGTAAAGGGGAGAGCAGCAGCTGCAAAACTGACAGGACTGATTTCAACACTGACTGCCTTAACCTTTGGCGCCCAATCTGGCTGACAGCTGACACGCAAATCGCTTTGGATAGTTTCAACTTTGAATGCTTCTTTATGGTATTTTTGTGCTAAATAGCGGCCGACTGTCCTTAACCCGTTACCACACATGGAAGCAAAAGAACCGTCAGCATTGACAACTTCCATTTTTCCTAGAGTTTGCGCATGGTCTGAATTGCTGACTACTAGTAAACCATCAGCACCATTAAGTAAGCCACTTTCCGGCTTAGTTATCTGCTGCGCCAAGTTGACTAATTCTCCCCTAGATAATGGTGTTTGAAATTGAGTTTGATCAAGTAGAAAAAACTTATTCTGTGAGCCGTGAACTTTTTGTAGTTGTATCATGAAAATTTCTCCTTAAATTAATTAAAAAACTGGTGATAAATTTCTTTAACAGCGGCAGCTGCGTCTGCCTTTTTGGTGCCTAGCATGATTGAAATGCGTGAAGCACCCTGGTTAATCATATGAATGGCAATATGCTTTTCTGCTAAAGGCAGAGTGATATTTTTCATTACACCAATCTTGTTGCGCATCCCTTCTCCAACCACCATAATGATGGCATAATCATCAATCCATTCTAGTTGATCAGGTTGAAGTGCTTTTTGAATTGCAAGACACATTTGCTGACGAATTTGTTTATCAAATTGCCTTTTATCAAAAATAACGGTCAAATCATCAATTCCTGATGGCATATGTTCATATGATATATTAAATTTATAGAATATTTGCAGTAATTTAAGTGTAAATCCCACTTCTTTATTTAGTAAATATTTATGTAAATATAATGCGGCAAAATGTCCAGAACTTGCCACACCTGTAATTGTACTTTGCGGGGTAAAACTATTTTGCGGGACAATCATTGTTCCTGGCAGTTCCGGATGATTAGTGTTTTTGACGTTTACGGGAATCCGGCCTTCAATTGCGGGAATAATGGCTTCATCATGGAAAACAGAAAATCCAGCATATGATAGCTCCCGCAACTCACGGTATGTCATAAACTTAATGGCACGGGGATGCGCAATAATTCTGGGGTCAGCTGCATAGATTGCATCTACATCCGTAAAGTTTTCATATAAATCTGCTTTAATTCCACGGGCCCAAATTGCTCCGGTAATATCTGATCCACCCCGAGAAAAGGTTGCTATTAAGCCATCTTGTGTAATGCCATAAAAGCCGGGGACGACTAATAAATCTGCAGTTTGTGCCCATTTTTGTAAATTTTCGTAAGTTTCTGGTAGAACTTGAGTATTGTTAGCATTACTAGTAACCATAAAGCCAGCTTCTGCGGGATCCAAAAAGCGAGCGGCTATATGGCGCTTTTGCAGAATTAAAGTTAAAAGCTGTGCACTAAGTTTTTCACCATGTGCTTTAAAACCCGCCATTAAAAAGTCCTCGTTTGGATAAGAAATTTGAGGCAGATTGAGTAATTCCTGTAACAGAGGCTTTACTAATTGCCCAGATATTTGAAAGTAGGTCGCGATATCCTGATACCTGGACCAAATTGCTTTTACCGTTGCACTATAATCTTGGTTATTAAGAACATTTTCTGCATACGTAATTAATAAATCTGTTACTTTAGTGTCGTTTTTAGACCTTTTGCCAGGAGCAGAAGTCACGATCACTTTACGAGCTGGATCAGCATTAATAATTTTTAAAACTTTTTGAAATTGTTCTCCGTCAGCTAGAGAACTACCACCAAATTTAACAACTTTCATGTTAATACCTTTCACAATTAAATTTAATTTAAGTAATTAGTATTGGATTTTAACATTAAAATTTTAATCTTCAACTGCAAAAGAAAGCTGCTATTCACTAAAGAAGCTGTTTTGCGTCACATTATTGCATTAAAATTTGCGCTAAAAGTGTTGATGATGATAGTGTTTGATAAGGGGAAAAATAACTAAATTTTAAAAACAAGATTTTTATTTAAAAAATTAAAAAGCAATTGTCAGTGAAAATGGTTGACAATCATATTAATTAATAATAATATTTTAATAAATCGAAGAGGTTGCAACCAACAAGAGTAGCTGGTGGAGTTTCTGCAAAAACTAAGAAACTAGTCAAAGGGGCGGTTGCCGAAGCATTAATTATTGCGGTAATTAATAAGCTGGGACGTAATCAAACAGGTTACGGACTGTCGCAATTTTATGTTCGCGGAGCGCTATCGACAAAATTGATACCAGATAATAACTTGAAGGACTCTTTTGTTAGGTACAACAAAAGAGCCTTTTTTATTTAACAAAAAGGGAGAGACTTAAATGACTGCTAATGATTATTATCAAACTAATACCCAGGGTCATTTGATAATTGGGGGAGTAGACGCTTTGGAACTGGCAAAGAAGTTTGGTACCCCCTTAGTTGTTTATGACGTCCAGAAAATCAAACGGCAATTTCAGGCTTTCCAAAATGCTTTTGAAAAAGAGCAGGTAGATTATGCCATTAGCTATGCCAGTAAAGCATTCGCTACGATGGCAATTTACCAGGTAATTAATAAACTGGGAGGGCACATTGACGTTGTTTCCGGCGGAGAATTATTTACTGCACTTAAAGCCGGTTTTCCCGCAGCAAAAATCAGTTTTCACGGTAATAATAAAACCCCAGATGAATTGTTAATGGCTGTCCAAAACCATGTGGGCGTGATTATTTTAGATAATTTTACTGAGATTAAACTGTTAAAAAGGATTTTAAAACAAACTAATACTTGCGTGCAGGTAATGTTGAGAGTAACTCCAGGGGTCTCTGCTCATACACATGAATATGACCAAACCGGTCAAGAGGACAGCAAATTTGGCTTTGACATTCGCTCGGGTCAGGCTGAGCAGGCGTTTTTGCAAGTTAAAGCTAACCCACAAATGGAATTAATTGGACTGCACGCACATATCGGTTCGCAAATTTTGGCAGCTGAGGGCTTTAAACTTGAAGTAGAGAAGTTGCTGAAGTTAGTGAACGATTGGAAACAAAAATATGATTACCAGCCGCGCGTTTTAAACTTAGGAGGCGGATTTGGTATTAGATATACCGCGCAGGATGATACTTTGACTGCTCAAACCTTCATCAGTCAAATAATGCAGACAGTTAAAAAGTGTGCGCAAGCAAGCCACTTAAAAATGCCGGCTATCTGGATTGAACCAGGACGTTCAATTGTCGGTGAAGCCGGCTATAATCTATATACTATCGGGGCACGCAAAGAAGTGCCGGGACTGCTGCCTTACGTGGCAGTCGATGGTGGTATGGGAGATAATATCAGACCAGCACTTTATCAAGCACAATATGAGGCAGTATTAGCAGAAAAGCCACATGCAGAACCTGTAGAAACGGTTAGACTTGCGGGACGTTATTGTGAATCTGGCGACATTATTATTAACAAATTGGCACTGCCTAAAAGCAAACCCGGAGATGTAATTGCGGTTTTAGCGACTGGTGCTTACGGCTATAGTATGGCAGCTAATTATAATCGTGTTCCCAGGCCAGCAGTTGTATTTGCAGAAAATGGGCAAGCACAAGTAGTGGTTACACGTGAAACTTATGCGGATATAGTTAGTCATGATCGCTTTTATCAAATGGAAGGATAAATTATAAATATGAAAAAAATGACGGCAACCGAAATCATTGACTTTATTGCTAATTCAACCAAAAAAACACCAGTTAAAGTTTATGTCAAAGGAAATTTGTCTCAATTAAACTGGCCAGCAGACTGCAAAACTTTTATTGAAAATCATACTGGGGTCGTTTTGGGAGACTGGCAAGTCTTGGAACCTTTTATAGCAAAAAACTCTGACAAATTTGCTGATTACCAAGTGGAAAATGTTAGTCGTAATTCTGCCATTCCGTTGCTAGATTTGAAAAATATTTCTGCCAGAATTGAACCGGGTGCCCTAATTCGTGAAAACGTTGAAATAGGCAAAAATGCGGTGATCATGATGGGGGCTGTCATTAATATTGGAGCAGAAATTGGCGAAAATGCCATGATTGATATGAATGCTGTTTTGGGCGGCCGAGCAATCGTTGGTGCGAACAGCCACATAGGAGCAGGAGCGGTAATTGCCGGAGTCGTGGAACCAGCCTCAGCACAACCTGTGAAAATTGGCAAGGATGTTTTAATTGGCGCCAATGCAGTAGTTTTAGAAGGAGTCCAAGTTGGTGACCATGCGGTAGTAGCTGCTGGAGCAGTAGTAACTAAGGATATACCTGTAAACAGTGTCGTTGCCGGAGTACCGGCAAAAATTATTAAAATGCGTGATCAAAAAACGGCTTCTAAGACAGGAATTGAGCCGGGATTAAGAAAGCTGTGAATTAATGTTAACTTCCGAGCAACTAATTAAAATTCGGCGTGACTTGCATCAGATTCCAGAATTAGCTCTGCACGAATACCACACACAAAAATATCTCTTGCAAGTTATCGGTAATTTTAATCAAAAATACATTGAAACTCGCACATGTTCTGAACTGCCTACAGCTATTTTAGTTAGAGTTAGTGGGAAAAAACCGCAAAAAACGATTGGTTATCGCGCAGATATAGATGGTCTACCAATTGCAGAACAGACCGGCCTGCCGTTTGCTTCCCACAATCAAGGTCAAATGCATGCTTGTGGTCACGATATCCACATGACAGTAGCGCTTGGAATTTTGGCTTATTTTTGCGAGCACCAACCACAGGACAATTTGTTGTTCTTTTTTCAACCTGCTGAAGAAAGTGAAAGTGGTGCCAAAAAAGCTTATGAGGCAGGAATTTTTACTGGTAAATGGCGCCCAGATGAATTCTTTGCTTTGCACGATACTCCAGATTTACCTACCGGTACAATTGGCTGCCGTTTAGGAACATTATTTGCGGGGACAACTGAAATCAATATTGATTTATATGGTAAGGATGGACATGCGGCGTATCCGCAGCAAGCTAACGATATGGTAGTGGCTGCAGCTGCGTTAATAGAGCAAATTCAAACAATTATTTCGCGCAGTATTGATCCCATTGCATGCGGTGTTATTACGATAGGAAAAGTTAGGGCTGGAACAGTTAGAAATGCGATTGCCGGTCATGCTCATTTAGAAGGAACCATTCGCGGATTAACCCAAAAAATGATTAAAAAAATTGATCAGCGTCTGCGGGAGATAACTCAAGGAATAGCACACAGCTATAATGCTAAAGTTGATTTGCAACTTAATCAGGGTGGCTATTGGCCAGTAGAAAATGATCCGCAAATCACAAACGAGTTTATTAATTATATGAAGGAAAATTCTCAAATTAATTACCAAGAGATGCAACCGGCTATGACAGGTGAAGACTTTGGCTATTTACTAGCACAAATTCCCGGCACCATGTTCTGGCTGGGAGTGGATGATGATGCGCAACTTCATTCTGCAACCTTTAACCCGCACGAAGAAGCCATAGAAGTAGGAATTAAAGCAGTGGTAGGTTTTTTAAAGAGTCACATGTAGCTCAAAAGGAGAAAAAACATGACTAATTTTGACAAGGCAGATTTAATGACCGCGCTAATTACGCCCTTTAATAAGGAAGATAAAGTTGACTATCCTGGTCTGAAGCGCTTAACCGAGCATTTACTCAATACAGGCAGCAATGGTTTCGTCATTGGCGGTACGACCGGTGAAACAGCAACAATGACCCATGACGAAAAGATTGAATTATACACTAAATTCGCTCAAATAATTGCTGGGCGTGTGCCAGTGGTTGCAGGTACGGGCAGCAATAATACTGCACAGACCGTTGCATTTACACAAGAAGTAGGACAAATTCCCGGTATTGATATGGCACTGGTAGTAGCACCTTACTATAACAAGCCGGATCAAAGGGGAATTACAGCCCATTTTGAAAAGGTGGCTGAAAATTCGCCGGTACCAATCATTATTTATAACATTCCGGGTCGAACAGGAATTAAGATCACTAAAGAAACTTTAGTTGAGTTATCGCATAATCCAAAAATTGCTGGTGTTAAGCAATGTTCAAATTTAGAAGATTTGGAATATATTGTTGAACATGCAGCCAATGATTTTTTGGTGTATACAGGTGAAGACCTGCAGTCTTTAACGGCTAAGGTCTTAGGTGCAAGAGGCGTGATTTCGGTAGCCTCTCATATTTATGGCAAGGCTATGCGGGAAATGTATGATGACTTAGATCAGGGGAAAATCGCTGCAGCGGGTAAATTGCAAAGACAATTAATGCCAAAAATGCAAGCTTTGTTTATGTATCCTTCACCGGCACCTGTTAAAGCCGTCCTTAACGCCCAAGGGTTGCCAGCTGGCGGCTGCCGGTTACCGCTTGTGGCTTTAAATGAGACAGGAAAGCGGCAATTAGCTCTTCATTTAGGTTTAAGTGAAGCAGCATTATTGCATGAATTGCCACTAGAACTAGGAGTAGAGTAATGAAAAAAATTTTAATAGCTGGTGCCACAGGATCCATGGGCAGGCAAACTGTCCAATTAGTTGAAAAATTACCGGATTGTCAATTGGTAGCAGTTTTAGCACCTACTGCATCTGAGAGTTCAGATTTCAAGCCTGACGTTAAGCGATTTGATAATTTAGCAATGGTCGATATTGCTGCTGATATCTGGATTGATTTTACTACTCCACAAGCAGTTTATGAAAATACTAAATTTGCTTTAAAGCACCATATGCATCCAATTGTGGGGACAAGCGGTTTAACGCCAGAACAAACTAAAAAGTTGCAAGCAATTGCACAAAAAGAAAAGGTAGGCGGCATTATTGTTCCTAACTTTGGCTTATCGGCTGTCTTATTAATGAAGTTTGCGCAAGAAGCTGCCCGTTATTTTTCTGATGCAGAAGTTATTGAGATGCATCATGCTGATAAAAGGGATGCCCCTAGTGCTACGGCTATTGCGACTGCTAAATTAATTGCAGAAAACCGCAATTCAGCAAATTGTTCACAAACTGAGAATGATTCTCAAGCTCGCGGCGCTGATTATGATGGAGTTCCTGTTCACTCTGTGCGATTACCCGGCTATATAGCTCATGAGCAGGTGCTTTTTGGCGGCCCTGGCGAAGCTTTAACTATTAGACAAGATTCATTTTCCCGTTCTTCATTTATGCAGGGCGTTAAAGTAGCCTTGAGCCGAGTAATGGATTTAACAGATTTAGTGGTCGGTTTAGACCAGATTTTGTAATTACAAGGAGAATAAAATGCCCCAATTAGCTACTGATTTAACTTCAATTATTCATACGCCCTTGGAAGAAATTCCTCCTTCTGGCATTCGCGCTTTTGCCCAAAAAGTTGACGATATTCCTGATTTAATCAAGTTAACTTTAGGAGAACCTGATTTAAATACACCTGAACATGTCAAAAAAGCTGCAGCCCAAAGTATATTAGATAATGATTCGCATTACTCGGCTCAAAAAGGAACACCCAGATTGCGTCAGGCTATCAGCAATTATCTAAAACGCAAGCAAGACTTAACTTATGATCCTGAAAGTGAAATTATCGTCACAGTTGGTGCGACGGAGGCCATAGCTGCAACCATGTTGGCATTATTTCAACCAGGTGATGAAATTATTGTGCCTACGCCATCCTATGCTCTTTATTTTCCGCTAATTCAATACACTAAAGCTGAATTAGTTGCCATCAATACGGCAGATACGAATTTCGTGTTGACCCCGCAGGCACTGAAAAAAACTTTAAATGAGCATCCTCATGCTAAAGCGATTTTATTTAACTATCCTACTAATCCTACTGGCAGGGAATGTCCCAGCTCTGTTTTAAAGCAAATCGCACCGATTATTAAAAAGCATCATCTTTATGTTATTTCTGATGAAATTTATAGTGAATTGACTTATAACTTTAAGCATGTTTCAATTGCGCGTTATTTACCCGAACGTACTTTGTTAATTAATGGCTTGTCCAAGTCGCACGCGATGACTGGTTACCGTCTGGGTTATGTAACAGGACCAGCTGCTTTAATTAGTTTAATTGCAAAGATGCACGCATTTTTGGTAACAGTTCCATCTAATCCTGCACAAGCGGCAGCCACTGAGGCCTTGGAAAATGGTGATCAGGATCCAGCAAAGGCCCGGCCAATTTATCAAAAAAGGCGGGACTATATTGTTAGTGCGCTAAACAATATGGGTCTTGAAACCCATGCCAGTGAAGGGGCATTCTATGTTTTTGCCAAAATACCAGCAAGTTATGGTCAAGACGATGAGGCCTTTGCACTGGACTTAGCTCACAAGGCTAAAGTCGGGGGCACGCCCGGAAATGCTTTTGGTCCTGGCGGTGAAGGCTATATTCGTTTTTCATACGCTGCCAGCGATGAAAACTTGCATACAGCAATGAACCGCATCCAACAGTTTTTAGCAGAAAAAGGTGAAAATTGATGAGAAAATACGCAGTTGCCATTCTGGGTGCCACAGGTGCAGTAGGTCAGCGGTTAATTAGTGAACTAGAAAAGTCTAAAATTCCTGTCAAACAAATCAAGCTACTAGCTTCTAAACGGTCAGTAGGTAAAAAACTAAAATTTAAAAATCAAGCAATCACAGTAGAAGAAGCACAACCTGATTCATTTAAGGGAGTGGACTTAGTTTTATCATCTGCAGGTGGTGCGGTGTCACAAAAATTATTGCCTGAAGCTGTCAAAAGAGGGGCGGTATGTGTGGACAATACTAGTGCTTTTCGTATGGCTGATGATGTGCCCTTAATTGTTCCGGGAGTTAATGATGAACAATTAGTTAATCATCATGGCATCATTGCTAATCCTAATTGCTCGACCATTCAGATGGTAGCTGCGCTTTATCCGCTGCACGTTAAATGGGGAATTAAGCAAATTATTGTTTCAACTTATCAAGCCGTCTCGGGTGCTGGTAAAGCAGCTTGGGCGGAGCTGCTGCAGCAAGCTCAGGACAGGTTAAATAAGCAAAAGACAGCAGCTAAAATTCTGCCAACCGCATCTGCTAAAAAGCATTATCCTCTGGCGTTTAACTTGTTACCGCAAATTGATGTTTTTGAAGATGATGGCTACACGCACGAAGAATGGAAAATGATTCATGAAACCAAAAAGATTTTGTTTAATGATCAGGATTCAAAGAAGATTAAAGTCACTGCTACTTGTGTCCGGGTACCGGTTGAAATTGGTCATGGCGAAACGGTTTATTTTGTGTTGCAAGACGAAACTGCAACAACTGCAGAAATAAAGCAGGAAATTGTGAAAACTCCTGGACTTGTGTTACAGGATGACCCTGAAAATCAGATTTATCCCCAACCACTTTTAGCAGCTGGTAAAAAAGAGACTTTCGTGGGGCGTATTCGCCCAGATCAAGAAAATTCTGGTGCATTTAATATGTGGGTAGTGGCTGATAACTTATTAAGGGGTGCTGCCAGCAATACAGTAGAAATTGCTGAATGTTTAGTGAGAGATAATTTAGTGCGTGTGCCAAAAAATAGTTAGTTCTATATTTAATTAAATGAAATAAACCAAGTTTGTATAAATAATATAAGCTTGGTTTATTTGATTACTTTTAAGCTGACTTCCTACTATTTTTTTGCAATTTTAAACGATAAAAAATCCATGGAGGTTATGAAAGCGCTATTTTATACTGACATTGTATTAATTGAATAACTAAAAAGTTATTTAGATGAAAGGAGTACGTTAATGAGTCTTGTAAATGCTTTGTTGATCGCAATTTGGGCAGGATATTGTTCATTTGACGATCAAGGACCGCAAATGTTTCGGAGGCCTTTGCTGGTTGGACCGGTTGTAGGACTTATCCTGGGAGATTTGCCAACGGCACTTGTGATTTCCGCTACATTGGAATTAATGTGGATGGGCCTGGGCAACATGGCGGGTTATCAAACACCAGATATGATTGTCGGGACAATTATCGGAGTTACTGTTTCAATTACTTCAGGAACAGGTGCTACACCAAAAGGAATTGCTGCTGGAGTCGCTGCCGCCACTACTGTAGCTGTTTTAATTCAACAGTTAATAGTAGTTACGCGGGTATTAAAACAGTTTTTCGAACCATGGGCTCAAAGATTGGCTGATAACGGTGATTTAAGTGGAATAATGCAAATAAATATTGTTGCTTTTCTTATACAGTTTTCAATTCGAGCAATACCAACATTTCTGTTTGTTTATTTCCAAAAGGGCATAATTGATAAAATACTGGCTGTTGTACCAAGCAACATCTTAAATGGTTTGGGAACAGCGTCATCCTTATTGCCTGCTGTGGGATTATCCATCTTAATGACAATGATGATGAAGGGCACATTGTGGCCATTCTTAATTTTTGGCTTTGTTTTATCAGCCTATTTAAACTTAGGCATTTTACCAGTTACCTTAATTTCTTTAATTTTTGCCGTGATCTATTCCTATATTATGGAAATTATAGATAAGCAAAATGAAATGGGTTCAGAAAATAGTAGTTCTAATAATCAGCAAGTTGATGAAGATACGGGGTACGACCTATGAGTAATGAAGTGGAAACTAAAAACAGTAAAAAAATTACCCGTAAGGATTTAAATAAAGTCTTTTGGCGATTGCAAATTTGGGGACTAAACGTTACTTCGACGCTGGTCTTGACTCAGGCTATTGGCTTTTTAAATGCGATGGTACCAATTATTCGCCGTCTCTATGGTGATAATAAGGAACTTAGAATAGAAGCCATGAAGCGCCATCTGACTTACTTTTTATCACAAATTACGGCAACAGGTATGATTCTGGGAATTACCGCGGCTGTTGAAGAGACAACCAGCGAAGATGAAAAAGAAGCAGTTGTTGCTATCAAAGCCGGTATGATGGGACCATTAGCTGGTATTGGTGACAGTGTCTTTAAAATAACCATTCAGGCTATTGCCGGCAGTATTGGTGCAGCCTATGCATTACAAGGAAATGTATTAGGGCCAATTTTGATGTTTGTCATTTATAACGGAATCAATATTGTTGTTAAATATTATGGAATTATTTTTGGTTACGAAAAGGGTACAGAATTTATTAAAAGCGGTAACCAAAAGAAGGTTATGCAAAAGATAATTAATATTTCAACAGCGATCGGTGTCATGGTTATAGGCGCACTTATTGCCCAATACGTCAAAATAAATGTTGGTACAGTCATTTATACCAAGGGTACAAAAATTGTCATCCAAAAATTATTAGACGGCGTGATGCCAAAGCTGTTACCTTTGCTGTTTACCTTAGGTCTTTATAAATTACACTCATATTTACCACGTAAATACTTAACTTGGTTAATATTTGCTATTTTGATTTTAGGAACAGTTTTAGCAGTAATGGGAATTATCAAATAATTTGTAAGGAGGTTACTGATGGCTATAAATATTATCTTGGCCAGTCACGGCTTGTTTGCTCAGGAAGCATTAAAGTCGGCTGAAATGATTATTGGACTGCCGCAAAAAAATGTTGCAGTTTTATCTGTTACTAAAGGTAAAACTTATGAAGAAAGTCTTGAGGAAATTCAAACTAAATTAAAGGCGCTCAACGAAAAAAATACGGAAACTCTTATCTTAGTTGATATTTTTGGTGGTACCCCTGCTAATGTATCTACGTATTTAACTTTGACAAATGAAAATGTCTTAGTTTATTCGGGGCTAAATATGCCAGTTTTACTGGAACTATGCTTAAGCAATCCTGAAAATTTAGCAGAAGCCAAGAAGATTATTGAAAGAACATATCCGCAAGCGTTAGTGAATATTACTGAAAAAGCAAAAGAAGGAGAGAAGCAAAATGCCAATCAAGTGGACTCGTATTGATGACAGATTAATTCACGGTCAGGTTGCCAGTTCCTGGCTGCGTCATGTTGGTGCTGAGCAAATTATATGCATCAGTGATAGGGCAGCTAGTAACCCAGTGCAAGAGCAAGTGTTGAAAATGGCTGCTCCTGGTTATATCGTGCATGTTTTTGGAGTTGATAAATTTATTCGAGTTTACAAGAAAAATCCTATAAAAAAGACCACCTTTTTAATATTGACCAGTACCCTTGATTTATTGCACTTAATCGAAGGCGGGGTTGACATTAAGTCAGTTAATTTTGGTGGTATGAGAGAGCGTAAAGAACGTACAATTCGCTACAACAATGACCTGTGCTTTACTCCAGAAGAAAAGGATGCACTAGATAAATTGGTTGACTCAGGACTCGAAATAAACTTTCAAATGGCAGCTTATGATGCGCCTACACCAATCAAAGAATATATTGAACAAGTGCAAGGAAAGAACTAATGAAAATAGACTACGCAGAAGCATATGTTTTAGATGATGGTCAAACAGAAGTAGATATTAAGACAGATGAACAAAATTTACCTGATTATGAATTATATTGGACTCTGGATAATGATAAATATACTAAAGAAAAAAAGTATTTGTTAACCAGTAATAAAACTCAGGTCTGTTTTCAATTTTCTTACTCAACTGTTAGGCCAACTTATTTCATTCTGAATTTTAAGAAGCACGAGCCCTTATTATTTGGCTATCGCATACTGCCCGTTCCGGGGATGTATAATCTGCGTGATATTGGTGGCTACCGCACAAGTGACGGCATGAGAATCAAATGGGGGCAAGTTTATCGCTCTGATTATTTGCACAATCTAGAACCTTCGGGCTATACTTTTGTTAAAAATTTGGGGTTACGCTCAATAATTGATTTTCGGGGTGCAATTGAAGTTAAAGATACGCCTAATCCTGTTATTGATCCTGCAATTCATACTTTTAATTTTGATCCTAATGCAGAAACAGCTGCTATCGCTGGCAGAGCCCAAAACTTAGATACCGGTAAAGATATGAAAGAAAGGGCTAAAGAAGCGTTGGCTAAAGGAGAAACTGGTAATGATCAAATGATCAGACAACAAGAATCCTTTGTCGATAGTCCTGCAAGCATAGAGGCTTTTAGTAACACCATTAAAGTTACAGCTCAAAGTAAGTATTTACCCAGCTTGCAACATTGCCGTGGCGGTAAAGACAGAACCGGTTTTGGCTTCATGGTCCTGGAAGGAATTCTGGGCGTACCAGCAGAATTACTGGTTTATGATTATATGCTAACTAAACGAGCACGTGTTAAGAAGAATGCTCGTTATTATCAAAAATTTTTGCAACAAACTGGTAATAAAGAAGTTGCAGATTATATGTATGCCCTTTTTGACACCAGAGAAGAATTTATTACTGCTTCAATTACCAAAATAACACGCGAATACGGCACAATTTATCAGTATGCAACTGACAAGTTGGATCTGACTGAAGCAGAATATTTGAGTTTACGCAAGTCATTATTAGAAAAAGCATAAGTTTTAAGTTAAAGTAAGTATTAATATTGTCTTAAAAAGGAAGACGGCAAAACAATGTTGAATTTAACTTACCGTGAAATTGAATTGTTAAATCTTTTTTTAAACAATGATTTACTTACTATTTCTGAATTAAAAAAGAAAAGCGGGATTTCTGCGCGAACGTTAAATACAGAATTTGAGCAGATTAATAAGGCTTTACGTAATAACGGTCATGATGTCAAAATTATCAATCAAAGAGCTAAAGGATATTTGCTTGATTATTCTTTAGCAGAAAGTGACTGGTTGAAATTATTAAAGGAAAATTGTTCTGAATATTTAAATCTCAAGTTTAATTACTTGTTTCGTAATAAGTTACGTATTGCCAAAATTTGCAGATTTCTGTGTGCGAGTCCAAACTACATCAAAATCGACCAGCTGGCGAGCAAATTAAATTTTAGTACCGCGACTATTAATAAGGATATGCGTGATGTGAAAAAATTTTTAAGTATTTATAATTTAAAAGTGAAGTCTGTTCCATACTATGGCATGAAAGTAGTAGGTAAAACGGGTGCAGTTCGTTCATGCTTGATAGATTTATTTGATGTCTATAGTTTTGAACAAAAAGATGCTTTGCTACCAGAATATGCTTTTACTGAATATGGCGTTACTAAAACTGAATTATTAAATAAAAGTCAGACTTTACTCCAATTAATTCATGAATATGATTTTCCTTTAACGGATAATGGCTTCAAGCAAGTAACAAAATATCTGCTGATTTATAAATTACGGCCAGATATTAGTTTAAAGATTAGTCATAATCTTAAAGCTGAATTGATGCATGCTAAGGCGTTTATAATTGCAGCAAAATTAATTAAAAATAATATCCAGGAAGAACTATACTTAGCCGTTTTTTTATTAATTAATTCTGAAATTGATCAAATTCCTGATTTGAATAAATTAAGAACCTGGTCACAGCAAGTACAGGTACAAGTTGAACAAGTTTGTGCTGCTTTAAAAGAGCAAATGTCACTATGCATTAATAAAGATTCTGATATTGCTGCATACATTTATCGCAGTTTCTTTATCAGATACCTTAAGAAAAAATATGACTTTGTTTGCTTCAACCTAGAACTGGCAACTGAAAAGGTTGCTCGCAAAATTTTTGCAACAAGTTCTTTAACCGTTGCTTTATATAATTCTTGCGCTGATTATAATAAAAAAGAGTTAAATGACAGCCTGTTTAACGATATAGTTCTGGGCTTATACAGTAAGATTCATCAAAAACAAAACAGTTACTTTCCCACTAACTTCTTGGTTGTAAACGACTATGGTAAATTAGCCAGTGAACACTTAATAGATAAACTTGATTTAAATAAATATAATGCAAATTATACTTTTGTTTATTCTTATGAATTGGAAAATATTGATTATTCAAAATACGATTATTTATTAGTTTCCTCAAAGACTAAACAAGGTTATAAAAATATAAATATTCCCAAAATAACTTTTTCCTTTTTTTCAGATGATGGGCTAAAAATGGCTCTGTGGCAAAGAATACTGTCCACTAAACGAACAATTGGTTCAATTGTCAATTATTTTAAACGGCCAGTGATAATTAAAATAGATGCTTTAAAAGGAAAAATTCAGGACATAGTAGCTAATCATTTGATTAACCAACTAGGCATCCCTCAAGCACATAAAAACAATTTTGTTAGTTATGTTGCAGCTTTAATAACAAATGAAGGCTACCATGCCTACCCTTATAATATGTACCTCACTCTTCTGGGTCCTCATGAAATTAAGAAACGTTATTTTGTTTTTAAATTTAAGCAGCCTGTATATATAAATTATCATAAGGTCTTTAATTTACAGATTATAATTCTGGACCCCAGTAAAGGATTATTGGAAATTAAAAACGGTGATTCTGAACTGCAACTATACTTTAATATAGTTAGTAATGACCAGATTATGAGATGAATATCTTGTGGGAAGATAATTTTTGCTCTTAAAATAATTTGCTTTAAATATATAATCAGTTCTCTCAAACTGAATTTATCCGGTTTGAGAGTTTTTCTGTGGGCATTAATTGTGCTAGTACTCATATATTAAACTGCATCAACTAATATTTACTATTGAAGAAAATAAAAAATCCCAGCACCGACTACCTACCAGAGCTGAGATAAATCTTATTTTAACGGAAAAAAGAAATTATTACCATATTTATTAATAATTTGGCAATAAAATCATGAAATTAGCTATTTATCGCCATCCATAATCGTATTTTTAACAATTACATAATCAACCAACTTAATTGAACTAAGGTCTTTGCCACCAGCGTAAGAAATCGAAGATTGCAAATCTTCCTGCATTTCTCTTAACGTGTCGGCAATGTGACCACGGTAGGGAACGAGCATTTGTTTACCTTCAACGTTGCGATAGGCCCCTTTTTGCACTTCAGAAGCTGAACCCCAATATTGTTTGTAAGTTTTGCCATTAATTTTGATCACATTGCCTGGAGACTCCTCATGTCCCGCAAGCATGGAACCAATCATGACCATGGTAGCGCCAAAACGAATTGACTTTGCTATATCGCCGTTATAGCGGATACCGCCATCTGCAATCAATGGCTTGCTGGCTACTTTACTACACATTCTTAAAGCAGCTAGTTGCCAGCCACCAGTACCAAAACCAGTTTTAAGTTTGGTGATACATGCACGGCCAGGTCCAACACCCACCTTAGTGGCATCGGCTCCTGCACCTTCTAATTCACGTACAGCTTCTGGGGTTGCGATATTACCTGCTGTTAAGAAAGTATCAGGTAATTTTTCTTTAATGTATTTGATCATATCAATGACATAGATAGAATGACCGTGGGCAACATCAATTGTGATATATTCAGGTTTGATATTTTCATTAACTAATTGGTCGATAAAATCATATTCGCCTTTTTTGATACCGACAGATATTGAAGCAAATAACCCTTTTTCATGCATCATTTTGATAAAATTAAGACGCTTCTCAGGCTGAAAGCGGTGCATGACGTAGTAGTAGCCATTTTGAGCCAGCCAGACTGCCAAGTCATCGTTAATGACACTTTCCATGTTTGCGGGTACTACAGGTATTTTAAATGTTCGGTTTCCAAACTTTACACTCGTATCAGCATCATGACGGCTTTTGATAATTCCCTTGTTGGGCACAAGCTGGATGTCGTCATAATCAAAGGCTTCCATACTGAAATAATTACTCATAAATAAATCGGCTCCTAGAATAAATAATCTTTGCAAACGAAGTAACTATAATCAAAAATACTTTTTTTGTCAACAGAAAAATCGAACTATTAAAAATCTGGCTCCTATAATAATTCGCATTTAAATTTGACTAAATGTAGGCAAATTGCTAGACTATTTACGTGATATTTGTAGAAATTTAATGAGGTGAATAAAAATGACAGCAGTTGCAGTTGTTGGTAGTCAATGGGGCGACGAAGGAAAGGGCAAAATCACTGACTTTTTGAGTAATGAAGCAGCGTATACTGTACGCTCAAACGGTGGTAATAATGCTGGTCATACTATTGAAATTAATGGTCAAGATTTTAAGATGCGCTTGATTCCGTCAGGCATTTTTGCGTCAAAAGAAGGTGCCGTAATCGGTAATGGCGTGGTCATTAACCCTGAAGTTTTATTTAGTGAATTAAAAAATCTTGAAGAAAAAGGCATAGACACCAGTAAATTAAAGATTTCTAATCGTGCTCACATCATTATGCCTTACCATATCAAGCAAGATGAATACCAAGAAGAAGCAAAGGGCGATCAAAAAATCGGTACTACTAAAAACGGTATTGGTCCAGCATACATGGACAAAGCTTCCAGAATTGGTATTCGCGTTTGTGATTTACTTGAAAAAGACACTTTTGAAGCAAAATTACGCGCTAATTTAGAGCAAAAAAACGAAGTATTTACCAAAATTTACGGCAAGCCGGCACTGAAATTTGAAGATATTTTTGCCAAATATTATGAATACGGCCAAAAAATGAAAAAATATGTTACAGATACTTCAGTGTTAGTTAACGATGCCCTAGATAATGATGAAAAAGTCCTGTTTGAAGGGGCACAGGGAATTATGCTTGATATAGATGAAGGGACTTATCCTTTTGTTACCTCATCGAACACCATTTCCGGCGGTATTGCCAGTGGTATTGGCGTTGGTGCGAACCGATTAAAAACTGTTATTGGCGTCTGCAAAGCTTATACTACTCGTGTTGGTGCTGGTCCTTTTCCAACTGAATTATTAGATGAAACTGGTGACCGTATTCGTGAAACTGCTCATGAATATGGTACGGTTACCGGCCGTCCTCGTCGCGTAGGTTGGTTTGATTCAGTCGCTTTACGTCATGCCAAACGCGTAGCTGGTATTAACGGCTTAAGTCTAAACTTACTTGATATTTTCAGCGGCTTTGACACTATTAAAATTGCAACTGCTTATGAACTCGATGGTCAAAAGATTGACTATTATCCTGCCAGCCTGAAAGAACTAGACCGGTGTAAGCCTGTTTATGAGGAATTACCTGCCTGGAAAGAAGATATCACGGGTGCTAAAAGTTGGTCTGACTTGCCGGAAAATGCACAGAAGTTTTTAAACCGTGTTTCAGAGCTTGTTGGTATTCCCCTTGTTACTGTTTCAGTAGGACCTGATCGTGAACAAACAATCGTGTTACAGAATCCATGGGAAATGTAATTTATGTTAGAACGTTATACTCGCCCTGAAATGGGCAAAATATGGTCGGATGAAAATAAATATGAAGCATGGTTAAAGGTAGAAATAGCAGCCACTAATGCCTGGAGTGAATTAGGTGAAGTACCAAAAGCAGATGCTGCTAAAATTGCCCAAAATGCCAGTTTTACGCCTGAACGGGTGGCTGAATTAGAGCAGATAACGCACCATGATGTGGTGGCTTTTACCCGTACTGTTTCCGAAAGTCTGGGTCCAGAGAAAAAGTGGGTGCACTTTGGTTTAACTTCGACTGATGTGGTTGATACGGCGCAGGGTTATATTTTAAAACAGGCTGATGCAATTATTCGGCAAGATTTGCAAGATTTAAAAAAGACGATTGCTGAAAAAGCACGTAAATATAAAAATACGGTGGAAATGGGGCGCACGCATGGTGTGCAAGCTGAGCCCACTACTTTTGGCCTGAAGCTCGCCCGCTGGTATGCGGAAATTAAGCGTGATATTGAACGCTTCGAGCATGCTGCTAAGGGGGTAGAATCAGGGAAAATTTCTGGTGCCGTTGGGACTTTTGCCAATGTGCCACCGGCTGTTGAAACCAGTGTTTTAAAGCAATTAGGCTTAACTCAGCAGCCAATTACCAGCCAGGTCTTGCCACGCGATTTACACGCTGAATATATTGCAACTTTGGCTTTAATAGCTACCAGTATTGAGAACTGGGCCACCGAAATTAGAAGTTTGCAACGCTCTGAAATTCACGAAGTGGAGGAGCACTTCCGTGCGGGACAAAAGGGCTCGTCGGCAATGCCTCATAAACGCAACCCTATTGGCTCAGAAAATCTTTGCGGAATGGCGCGGGTTCTACGGGGTCATATTATTACTGCTTATGAAGATGTATCACTGTGGCATGAGCGCGATATTTCCCATTCCAGTGCCGAAAGAGTGATTCTGCCAGACACAACAATTGGTATTGATTATATGCTTGATCGCTTTAACCGTATTTTGACAAATCTAGATGTTTTTCCAGAAACAATGCTTAAGAACATGGATAAAACTTATGGCCTGATTTACTCACAACGCTTGCTGTTAAAGCTTATTGATGAGGCTGGTCTTTCTCGTGAAGATGCTTATGATATGGTCCAAAAGCTAACTAACAAGTCTTGGAATGAGGGAATTTCCTTTAGAAGATTAGTTGAAGATAGTCGAATTATGAATTACCTTTCTGAAGATGATGTAGCCGATGCCTTTGACTATCATTACCATTTGCGACATATTGATGAAATCTTTAAAAAAGTCGGTTTGGAATAATTAATAAATAAAAGTTCACTTGAATGTGAGCTTTTTTTATACTCAAAAATTAAATTTTGGATAAGTCCAGTTTAATGTAAGCGGTTATGTGATAAGCTGAGCTTGTTAACAATAAAATGAAATTGAAGTAAAACTATAGGAATCAAGACAATTAAGGAGCTCGGTTTGATGATTGATCTTTTATCAGCTTCAAAATGTCTTACCGGTGTTATTGAAGGCGACTCTGTACCGCAGAAATTTATTCCTGAAATGGTTGATCTTTATCGTTCAGGCAAGTTTCCACTTGCTAAAATGGTTAAGTTTTATCAACCAGAGGAAATTAATGAAGCCATCAAGGATTCTGTAAATGGCAGTACGATAAAACCAATTATTGTTTTTGATGAAAAATATAAATAGTTTTAAAAATTATTATTGTGAAAGAAAGGTAAACATATGATAGTTAATGATCATACATATTATGATGCAAGCTATGATGTAGTAGTTTTAGGTTTTGGTGGAGCCGGAGCAACTGCGGCTCGCTTTGCGGCTGATAGTGGTGCTAAAGTGCTAATAGTTGACTCTGCTCCAGAAGGTCACGAAGGTGGTAATACAAGGTATGCTGCTGAACTTGTAGGTTATAGCAGCAGTGAAGAAGATTATCGCGCTTATTATGAGCATTTGGCTCAGCACTTTAATATTGACCCTGAAATAGAAGACACAGTTGTTCATGGCATTACACACATGAAAGAATATTTTAGAAAATATCTGGATGTTAATGAACCTGTTAGCTACAAAACTATTTTAGGATTGCCGGATGATGCAGTAATTGCCGATCACCCTGATTTACCTGGTGCTAAAAGCTATGACATGATCACAATGGAAAAGGGTATTTTTAACGCTTCATTGTGGAATATTTTACGGCAAAAAGTACTCGATCGCAGTGATAAAATTGATGTTTGGTATTCTGCACCTGTTAAGCATATCTTGCAAACTCCTGGTAAAAAAGTTGTCGGAGCTCAAATTGAGCGGGATCATGTTTTATTAAACGTTTACGCTAAAAATGGTGTAGTGTTAACCACTGGTGGTATCGAAAATAATCCGCAAATGATTCAGGATTACATTGGTTCACACAAGTTAGTGCCACTGGGTTCACTTTATAATAAAGGTAAGGGTATTGACCTGGCCCACGAAGCAGGTGCGGATATGTGGCATATGTCAATGTATGCGGCCGGTGGAATGCAACAAGCTTTTGCTTTTTATGAACCTGGGATGAAGCGTGCACCATTTTATATGGGTAACCCGGTCTTCTATACAGGCAGTATTTTTACGGTTGGCGATGACGGCACACGCTACTTTAAGGAAGATCAAGGAGCACGTGAAGGCTATGTAGAAAATCATGGTTCATGGTATAAACCATTGAATCCAATTCACCCTTACTTTGTCTTTGATCAAAAGCAATATGACAAAATCAGTGAAATTGATACTTTCCCTGATAATAAAGCACTTAATTCCGTTCTTAAAGCTGATTCTGTTTCTGAATTAGCAGAAAAGATGGGAGTTGCTGCGGATAAACTGCAAAGTACAATTGACGAATTTAACTTCTTTGCCGAAAAGAAGCATGATTATGCTTATCATCGTGCTCCTGCTACTTTAAGTGCATTTTCTGAAGAGGGTCCGTATTATGCAATTCCATTGGTACAGACTATTGGCTGGTCTGAAGCTGGTCCTAGAAGAAATGCTCGTGCTGAAATTCTTGATCCAGAGCACAAACCAATTCCTCATTTATATGGTGCCGGGGAGCTGGGCAGTAATATGTCTAACTTATATCAAGGTGGGTCCGATCTTGCGGACTGCTTGATTTTCGGTAAGATTGCGGGCCAAAATGCAGCTCATCCTAAAGATGATGTAGCAGAAGTCAATGTACCTTCTCCTAAGCATGAAAAACTATTAAAGCCACGGCCACTTGCTTCTGATATTAAGAAAGAAGAATATCCAACTGGTCCTGAAGAATATATTGGTAAATCTACTAAAGGGATGGGAGATGAAATTGTTGTCAGGGTAACAGCTGATAAGCAAAAGAATCTCAAAAACATCGAAGTTCTGAAACAAGCTGAATCCGATGACTATGGTCAAAAGGCAATTAATGAATTACCAGCAAAAATGGTTAATGCAAATACAGTTGATGTCGATGCAATTTCTGGTGCCTCTAATACCACTAGAGGATTAAAAGACGCTGTCAGGGATGCATTAAGTAAAATTAAATAAATAGTTGTTTGGAATTTAGAAGGGTTTGAAAAACCCCGGCTTCTCTTAGAACAATTAAAAGGCATTGAATAATAAAATGATATGACCCCCAAATTTGTCCTAAATTTGGGGGTCATATCAAAACTCAGTGCCTTTTTCATACTTGTCCTTGTTGTTCTCTACCACATAAATTTCTTAAGATTATTCAAATCGGTTATCGTTAAATTACCTATACCTTTTAGTCTCGTTTTATCAATTCTCAGCTGATACCGTTTATTACAGTCTATCCACGATTCCTTGTAAAGGCCCGACTTTTGCCAATCGGTAATTTTAGCATACTTTGCGCGAATACTTTTTGACTTACTTTGATATTTACTAGTAATTTTAAATACATAATAAAATTCATCATCCTGCTCAATGTATAAAACTGGCCGACTTTTTCCGTTTGGTACATCTTCGTATTCAAGGTATGTTATAAAAATATCGCCCAAATTCATTAACTGGTCTCCTTAATCTGCGAAAAAGTCAGCTATTTCTTTGGAGGTTTCAACCTTTTGTGCAGGAATTTTACGACTAGCTGCAATAATTTCATCTTTTAGATGGTCATAATCGTCAACTGAAAATGCTACGGGTAGTTTACCTTTGTCCGCAATCTGTGTAAGCATCATTGAAATTACATCATTAGGTTTAAGACCAATTTTTCTAATAACTAGTTCTGCAGTATCCGCTATTTGTTTGTCTATATTAACAGAATATCTTTTAGTAACAATCTTAGTTGCCATAATTTGCCTCCCGAAATTACTTTGTTACATAAATAATATCATAAAAGTACCTAAAATAGCATATTTTAGGTACTTTTTGCAAATTTTAGCCTAAAAATTGTCTTAAATAAAATACTATACTAAAACTGACTTTGAATTTTTTCTTTTCTTCTGAACCAAAAAAATATACCACTTGGTTTCTTAAGATTACCACTTAGTTAAAAAGGCTAGATTTTATATTAAAATTAGCGTTTAATTAAATCATCAAGTGATGAAGGGCAGGTGAGAAGCGTGAAAATAAAAATAGAGCTGGATCCGGATCTGGATAATGATGAAACTAGTGTAACTATCCGTGCTAAAGCTGTGACACCAGAAGTTGAACAAATTTACCGTCAACTTCAAGGTATTAGCAGCCATCCTGATCAAATTGAATGTAAAAAAGACAACGTGTCCTATTACTTGAGTATGAACGAAATTTTATTTTTTGAAACAGAAGATAAACAAGTGATTGCACATACTGCGAGGGATGCTTTTACAGTAGATTACAAACTCTATGAATTAGAAAATTTATTAAACAATCAATTCATGCGGGTCTCTAAGT
Source organism: Lactobacillus melliventris (assembly GCF_042679465.1). Classification (NCBI taxonomy): domain Bacteria; kingdom Bacillati; phylum Bacillota; class Bacilli; order Lactobacillales; family Lactobacillaceae; genus Lactobacillus; species Lactobacillus melliventris. Next base: position 162,551 of record NZ_JBHTMT010000002.1, read on the forward strand.
CAACAATTTTAAATTTAAATCAAATTTATGCGTTAACACGCTCGATTTCTAACTGTAAAATTAATTTTCGCGATTCTTATAAAACTGTCTATGTTTCACGTCATTACTACCATAACTTAAATGATAGGTTAAACGAGAGAAGGTCATCATAATGAGAAAAAATAAAATTAGAGAAATATTTTGGGGGATAGCATTAGTGGCTGCTGCTATTTTCTTGGTAATGAACCAGCTACACTTATTTTCTTTTCACTTGAAAGTAAGTATGATTATTTGGACTATTGTGTTTGGAGCGGCTTTAATTGAAAGTCTAGCAGATAGAAGCTTGTTTGGTACGACTTTTTCTATTGCTTTTCTCTTAATTGTTTACGCTGAACCATTGCATATTACCAAAATTGTTCCATGGACAGTATTGATTGCTGCATTGCTGATTTATATAGGTTTGACATTAATTTTTAGAAAAAGCTGGTTTTTAGGAGGAAACTACTTTAAACATAAATTTAATCCTAGGGATTACTATGATGATTTGTCAGACTTTGATAAAAGTTATAAAACGACTGATAATAATACCATTAATGACAGTAAAGATTATACAACTGATGGCGATACCATTAATGACAGTAAAGACCATACTGATGGTGAAGATATAGTAATAAATCAGAAGCTGTCATCAGTTTCACGCTATGTTCATTCACAAAATTTACGTAGTGTCATAATTAATTCTTCATTAGGTGAAGTTGAAGTCTACCTTGATCAGGCTAAGGCTGCTGGCGATGTAGTGACAGTAGATATTAACGGTACCATGGGTGAGATTGAAATTTACGTTCCAACTTCATGGAAAGTCAACAGTGATAACTTAAACCTAGCTCTGGGAGAATTAGATATTAATGACGAATCTACCGGTGGCGGTCCTACGTTAATGTTAACAGGCCATTTCAGCATGGGTGATGTGGAAGTTAATTATGTATAGAAATAAAATAGTTACTTTAAAGTAGCTACTTGACTATACCTATTGTGTTATAAAAAAGTTCTCTCGGTAATTCAATGTGAACCCTAAAATTAGGACACTTTATTAGTTAATAAATGTGGACTAACTGCCGCTATTCAATCGGAGTTAGTCCTTTTAGTTTGGACTTGATTCTTTGCGGGTTGTGATACTCAATGCAGTCTTTGATTGTTTATTCCAGCTCAGTGAAATTTTCAGTATCTAAAAATGACCACTTGGTCTTTTGAAACTACCTCTTAGTATATAAACATATATTTTAAAGCAAAATTATGATTAGATTAAAACTAAATCGTAATAAAAATTTTTTAGAACAAAAAGAAGTCTTATTGTTTCTATGAAATGAGGTCATTTTAGCAAAAATTAGCTTAAATATAAATTAAGGGGTAAAAATATGTTAAATAAAAAAGCTTATCTAGCTTCACGGCTGGCATGTGGGCTGGGCAATTCACTGTATGGCATGGTATTTATTTGGTGGCTTCAAAATCAGACAAAGAGTTCATCGATAGTTGGTATTTGTATTGCAATATTCTCGGTTACAGCTGCATTGTCTATCTTTTATGGACCTATAATTGATAGGCAGTCCTATAAAAAAGTTAGTATTTATTCTATGCTCATCCAAGTAATTTTGTTATTTGGGTTAACATACGTTATTCTTTTTTCTCCATATAATTATTTACTGGCAAAATGAAAGCAAGCGTACTTTCAATTTGTGATGAATTTTTTAGTCCTGCTGATCGTGCAATTTTAAGTGAAGCAATTTTAAATGAAGATGAAATGACAAAAATAATCTCTAAAGTTAATATTGTTGATCAATTGGTTAATATTGGAGGAACAGCACTTTCTGGAGCGCTGCTCGTATTCTTGTTAAGTGGACAAATAATGCTGGTCTGTTCTTTCCTTAGTTTAATAGGATTAATTTTTTTAAATATTGCTTTAAGAAAAATTCCTGATAGTGCCAATCATTTATCAAACAAGAAGAGTCAAAAAGGATCTGTTGTAGCTTCATATGTATATAGCATAACTAGTGGATATCAATATATCAGAAAAAACAAGTTCTTAAGGCGCTACTTATGGGCTGGAGTTTTATACTCATTTGCTCAGCCAGCGCTAATGTTAGTGCTGCCTCGTGTTGCCCAAGAAGCCGGTAATGCTTCATTATACGGTACGTTTTATATTATGATCTTACTGGGGATAATTTTGGGTGCGATGATTGCTGGCAAAATGAAAGCAAGAATAAAAACTATTGGTTTAGTCTGGCTTTTAAGCTCTATTCCAATAGGGCTAATGTTGCTTTTTAAATCAAATCTAATTGCTTTTTGTATTTTGCTCTTCTTGTTTGGACCAGTAACGAGTATTCATAACGTTCTGGCAGAATCAATTATTCAAACTACTACTCCAGATGATTACTTGGCCAGAGTTTTCACGACCATAAGAACAACTGCATATATTGGTGGGCCAATTTCTTCTGTTTTAGCGGGTTTATTACTTGATCATACAGGCGATGATGTAATTATATTGATCAGTTCACTTCTGATATTAATTGGTGGGATTAATATCTTACTCATAAAAGATGCATAATATTAAATCTCCGCTAATGATGTCTTCTGTACTAAGCATTTCAATAAATTTAGGAAAAATATAATAGTAAAATAGCATTTATCATCAGTTTCGTGCTACGTCATTCACATAATTTACGCAGTATAACAATTAATTATTTTTTGAATGAAGTTGGAACTTATTATCTTTAATTTAGGAGGAAAAAATGGTTACTTTAAAACAATTACATGATTATGTCAAAGAAAATTATGAAGCCGGAAACTATAAAGAAGCTGAAAAAGCATATAAAAAATGGCATGGTACCAATGACTATAGCTATCATACAGCAAAAACTGCTATGAAAAAGAGTTCTCCCAGTGATTATCAAATGGGTTGTGAACAAGCCAAAAAGGACTATGCAGAGAGTCATTCTTTTAAGGCTTTTCCTAAAAAAGGTGTTAACTTAGTTAATCGTGTTACCCAGAATAAAGCAATTGAAATAGAACGCTATATTGACGGCTACAATGATGCCAAGGCCAAAATTTTACAGTCGAAAAAATAACTTTTCTAAAAATTCAAAGTACCAGGCTAGAAGTGCCTGGTACTTTTTATTTCAATTAGACTTTAAATTGTAAAAATTGGATGTTTTATTTACAGCTGGTAGCGGTAAAAATAATAGGGGATATTCCAACCTTGTGAATCAGCTGCAACTAAATCATCATTAATTAAATATTTGGGCAGTAATGCAGTTGCCTGGCCTTTTTTGACCAGCTCTAAAATCATTTCCAGTGAGTCGATTTCAGTGACGCTGTTTTTATTCTGCGTTAATTTGAGAGTCAAGTTACGAAACGGACAATTTATGTCTGCGTTTATGGCAACTGGTACTTTGCCGGCTGTTTTTTTATTGCCTTTTAAAAAGCAGGCTTCTAAATGACTTTTTTTGATTAGCGAATATTTGGGTAGAGTAATAGGGGTAAAAGTCCAGACCATGTCATATGCATGCTTAGTTATTAATTCTTGAATTTCATTGGTATTTTTAATGATAATGTCATAGTGCTCAAATGAAAATGGTGCTTTTTTGGTAATAATATAGCCAAAAAGCAACTCAGAAATGAGGACTTTGGGCTTGTTAATAGACAAATCCTCTTTCAGGTTTTGGTAGTTTTGTAAAACTTTAGTGGCGAAATCATGCATTTTTTGTCCGTTTTTGGTTGGTTTGACTCCTAAATTAGAACGCACAAAAAGGGGCGTATTCAATTCTTGCTCCAGTGCTTTGAGCCTGGCTGTAATATTGGATTGGGTGTAGCCTAATTTCAGTGCTGCTTTGTTAAGCGATCTAGTTTCATAAATTGTTTGGTAAATATGTAAGTCGTTGAAATTCATGTTGCTCCATATCATTAAAAGTGATAACTCTATTATAAACTTGGATTATGCAAGGCTATTTTATCTTAATATACTAATTTTGTAATCTAAAAGGAGGAACTTATTATGACTACAAAAATTGGTATTAACGGCTTTGGCCGCATTGGCCGACTTACTTTACGGCGAATATATGAAGTGGCCAGTGATGATATCGAAATTGTCGCAATCAATGATTTGACTTCACCAGCTATGTTAGCACATTTATTGAAGTATGATACCGCGCATGGCCAATTTCATCATGAAGTGACTGCTACCACTAATAGTATTGTAATTGACGGTAAAAATATTCCGGTTTATGCGAAAAAAAATGCTAGTCAAATTCCGTGGGTCAAAAATGATGGTGTCAAAATAGTGCTTGAATGTACCGGCTTTTACACTTCAACTGCAAAATCACAGGCTCATCTTGATGCCGGTGTTAAAAGAGTATTAATTTCTGCTCCTGCAGGTAACATGAAGACAATTGTCTACAGTGTAAATGATGATCAACTAAATGACTCTGATCAAATTATTTCTGCTGGCTCATGTACCACTAATTGCTTGGCACCATTAGCACAAGCAATGAACGATGAATTTGGCATTCAGGTAGGAATCATGTCTACCACTCATGCTTATACTGCTTCGCAAATGTTGCAGGATGGACCTGACCGTGGCGGCAATGTCCGTAATGCCCGTGCCGCAGTTGCTAATGTTATTCCCCATTCTACAGGAACAGCTAAAGCGATAGGACTAGTTATACCTGAATTAGACGGCAAACTTACAGGTATTGCTCAACGAGTCCCTGTTATTTCCGGTTCAATTACTGAACTAGCCGCTATTTTAAAGCAAAAAGTTACAGCTGAAGAGTTTAATGCCAAAATTAAAAAGCACACTGAAGGTAATCCTTCTTTTGGTTATAATGATGATCAGATTGTATCATCAGATATTATTGGTACTGAGTACGGCTCGGTCTTTGATCCGACTCTGACTCAGGTTGAAACTGGTGATGACGGTGCACAATTAGTTAAGGGTTACGCCTGGTATGATAATGAATCCGGCTTTGTAGCTCAAATGATTAGAACACTGCAAAAAGTTGCCCAATTAGGTTAATTATCAATATAACTTATATTTTTACAATTAAAAACTGTTTATCATCAATAAAAAAATGGTTCTGCCAAGTGCAGAATCATTTTTTGTGTCTTTAAAATATGCTAGTCGCTTTTTATCCATGGCGCTGTGAGCATTTGACTAACAGTTTGCTTAATATTATTGCTTTGAGCAATCATTGAGATTACTGCAGCACCAGCTGCCTTAGTTTTAGCGATTGCCTCTAAATCGTTAACAGTTATCCCGCCAATAGCAACAATTGGCCGAGTAGCATTTTTGACCAGTTGGCTTAAGCCGGCAATACCAATTTCGGGGTCGGCATCACTTTTAGACTGGGTGGCATAAATTGGGCCACTGCCATAATAATCAATTCCGCTAATTTTATTGGCTTGTTCAACTTGCGTTGAATTCGAACAGGAATAGCCGATAATCATTTGCTCGCCAACTTCTTTAATAACCTGTTTTATTTCTTCATCACTTTGACCAACATGGACGCCTTCGGCATGAACTTGTTGGGCGAGCTGAACATCATCGTCAATAAAGAAGGGCACGTGATACGCATAACACAATTGATGCAGCTTTTGCGCCATAGGTAGTCTCTCAGCTTCACTTAAAGTTGAATTAGGACCCTTGTCCCGAAACTGAAAAGCCGTGATGCCAGCAGCAAGTGCTTCTGCGACTATACCAGGTAGTGTTTTACCTTTGGGCACGTCTTGACTGCCACAAATAAAGTAAGCATGTAAAAAATCAGTGTTAAAGTTTTGCATTATTTCTCCTAAATTACTTTGCCCAATGATTTAAAGGACCGTGACCATGACCAACTTGAATAGTTTCTTTAATAGTCTTGGTAACGTATTTCTTAGCGATTGTAATTGCTGCAGGTAAACTTTGTCCTAAAGCTAGCTGCGCCGTAATTGCTGCAGCTAAAGTATCACCGGTGCCGTGAGTGCGTTTAGTATGTACTCTGGAACTGCTGACCCAAAGATCAGTACCATCGGCAAATAAAGCATAATCTTTTACTTCTGCGCTATTAGTGTGCCCACCTTTAATTAGTACATTTTTAACACCCATGTTTTGTAGTTTATGGGCTAATTCAGGAAATTGACTTTGATTTTGTACCTTGATGCCAGTTAAAGTTTCTGCTTCTGGTAAGTTAGGTGTGATTAGATCGGCTAAAGGCAGTAGTTCATTTTTAACGGTGGCAACAGCATCTTGACTTAATAATGGAGCCCCACCCTTAGCAATCATCACGGGATCTATGGTAACAGGGCCAAAGTCATACTTTTGCAGGTTAAGTGCAACTTGGTGAACATGAGCTGCATCGCCCAACATTCCCGTTTTACAAGCACGAATATGAAAATCTTCTGCTAGAGATGCGAATTGGGCGTCAACCATTTCCAGTGGCAGTAAAAAAGATTTTTGGACGCCCAAAGTGTTTTGTGCTGTCACTGCTACTACAACAGCTGTTCCAAATACCTTTTGCATTTGAAAAGTTTTTAGGTCAGCCATGATCCCGGCACCACCACCTGAATCTGTTCCGGCAATAGTTAAAACCTGGGGAAAAGAATTAATTTTTTCTGTCATCATGAAGGTCCTTAATCAAAATCAGCAATTTGCTTAATATCAGCGACTGTTACTTTGTACAAATAATCCATGAGATACATGCCAAAAGTACCTGGTCCAACACCGGGATGATCTTGGACAACCATTTGCCCTGCACAACTGAAAACTAAAGCACCTATTTGAGCCGCTTCAAACGGATCATCAGTGACTGCGGTAAAAGCTGTGACAATACTGGACAACATATCACCTGAGCCCACATGAGTTTTAAAAAGTGGTGAGCCGTTGTGAACATGAGCCAGTCTTTTACCATCACTAATTGTATCTGTAGGACCGCTGGCAATGACCGTACAATGATATTTCTGAGCAGTTTTCATAGCAATATCATCAATATTACCAGAGCCGGAACCTGCATCGATGCCCTTTGAATTCCAGTTGAAGTCACCTAGTGCAGCGATTTCACCAATGTTGCCGCGAATAATACTGGTATGAAAATCCCATAAAAGCTTATCTGCGATTTTGTAGCGATATTCGACTGCACCAACCGCAACAGGATCAAACACTATCGGCTTATTGTATTGGCGTGCTAAATCTTCCACTTTTTTAATATGATTGATTTGCTCTTTAGTTAAACAGCCAATATTAACTGCCACCGCGGAAGCCATTCGCACTATTTCTTCAGCTTCAGCGACTTCATTGCTCATAATTGGCGAAGCACCAATAGCATTGACAGCATTGGCCACGTCTTGAACTGTCACAAAATTGGCGATGTTAAAAATAACCGGATTTTGCGCTCGTAATTTATCTAATAAGTCTAACTGCATTTTATTACTCCCGACTAAATGTTTTTGAAAAATTTTGATTAATAAAAAAGCCTTGGCACGTGGAAATGCCAAAGCTTAAGCGTTTTTGACACGTTCCTACGCAAGTATTAGCTTACAGGTTCAAAGGGTCTGAAATACTTTCATCTCAGCCAAAAAGGCACCCCTCGTGTTATCGCTTTCAATTATAGCGTATTATACTATTGATTACAATGCTGGGTTAATAAAGATGCTATCTGTATACGCCATAAGTACTAGTATTTTAGCTATTATTAAAAATATGCTAAAAAGCAAAAAAAGCATAGTGATTATAGTTAATTTTGAATAAAGTGTAGTTAGTAATAATTAACAGTTATTTAATTTGGAGGAAAGCAAATATGAAATTTACGGATGAGCTGCACGAAGCAGGAACGGCATTGTGGCATAAAAGTATGGTGCATCCCTTTATTAAGGAACTACAAAGTGGCGAACTCCCGATTGCCACTTTTAAATTTTACTTGTTGCAGGATCGCTATTATTTAAGAGAATTTAGCAAGTTGCATGAATTAATTGCAGCAAAAACGGATAATCAGGAAGTAAAGGAATTTTTACTGGCAGGGGCACAAGACTTGAAAGACGTTGAAATATCAGTGCGCGGCCATTTTTTTGAAGAATTAAACATAACTGCGACTGAAATTGCTGCAACTCCAGTGGCGCCAACAGCTTATAACTATGTTAACCATATGCATATGACATTAAAGCGATCTGGTGTTAAAGCAGCGGTCGCAGCACTTTTACCATGTTACTGGCTCTATCAGGAAATTGGCCAAAAAATGGCAGAAAAAGGTTCACCGGTTTCTTATTATCAGGAGTGGATTGATACTTATGATGGCGATTGGTATGGCGCCAATGTAGCCAAAATGCTGCATTTAACCAATTCTTTGGCTGAAAGTGCCACTAATGAAGAACTTGAGCAAATGCAAACTGCATTTGTACGCAGCAGCTATTATGAATTGCAGTTTTGGCAGATGGCTTATGAAAAACAAGATTGGAAGTAACTTTTGCAAAAAGTACTTTTATTTTGTAATAATGCAAATCGGAAATTGTAATTTTAAGTTGAATACCCTACTTGATTTGATAAATGCAATTTACAGCCTGCCAAAACTATTGGTAAAGATTGGAACGATGTGCTAGTTAATAGTAAAAAACAAGAAAATTCTACTAAGCGGAGATACAATTAAATAAAGACAAAACAGATAGTGTTGTGATTTCCAATAAGCAGGTAATGCAATCCACAGGTATAGAACTTGAATAGCACTACTTTAAAATCTAATATCTCTTTTTACCATATATCACTATAAAAGTGATTAAATATGGTATAATATAAGTACAGATATTGGAGGTTTTAAAATGAGTGCAACAATCGTTAAACTACTCAAAAGCAAAAATATAAGCGTCGCTAAAGTCGCTGAGGCCAGCAACGTCCCACTTAGTACTTTAAGAAACTCAATTGTTAAACCAATTGAGACCTGGTCAATTAGGGTCCTTAATGCCTTTGCAATCGCACTTAAAGAGAAGCCAGGAGATTTACTCAATATGCTAGAAACACAACCATATATTTTAGATATAAACGATGAAACGCAGACTATCCAAGGCGTTTTCATTGCTAATAAAGAAATTTACCAACAAATTAGAACTGTCGTGGAAGTCAACCACCTGGAAGGGTGGAATCCTACAGAATCAGATATCCAGGAATTATTTGATGAAGCTATCCAGCCTGATCCAGTAGTGGCTGAGCGCTTTGAAGAAATTTGGGGCAAGGATAATGAGTGATTGGATTAGTGAAACCTTGTATTCAAATGGCGTCCTAAAAAATAAGCTCCATATCCATGACTCAAAGGAGTTAGAGAAAAAGGAATATGAGCTATCCGCTCGGAATGCTTTGTTCTTGTTGCAAAAAAAGCCCCAAATAAACGATATCGGAGACCTTAAGAAGGTACACCAATTCTTATTTGGTGAACTATACGATTGGGCCGGTAAATATCGCCCCGGCAATTTCAATAAAAACGGGTATGAATTTTTTGATCATACCAGATTCGATTTTGCCGAAAAAGATATTAATAACATGCTGCACAAGCACCCCGCGGGCAAGCCTTTGGCTAACAAAGACTATGCTGAGCTGCTAGACGCAATTAATTTCATGCACCCGTTTAGAGAGGGCAACGGCCGTAGCTGCAAAGTTTTTCTTTCTGCATACGCGGCTAATCATGGCCAAGTAATTGACTATCCGCGAAGAAACAAAGAGATGATTGAAGCGCAAAATGAAGCTAACGTTGACAAAATTGCTAAACTGATTAAAGTTGAGAACACCCCCAGCCGCAATCGGGCGTTCCAAGTACTAGCCTCGCAGCAAAGTGCTGGAAAGACACTTAGCCAAGCCGAACTTGCCCAAAAATACGCTGAACAACAGAACAAAGAGCAGCAGGAGTTTGATCAAGATGAAGGCCTTGAATTAGAGTAGAAAGCAGGATAAATCAATTGAAGTATGAAGACAAATTCAGGCTAACGCCTGAAAAAAATAGACGCTTTGCCAAAACCAATCTAACCAAATTAGTCTTCACTAACTCACGCTTTGAAGGCCTGACTACCACTATGCCGCAAACCTAGACAATCATTGATGGTCTAGGCGTTGACGGCGTTCCAATCGATGATATTAATATTATTGTTCAATTGAAGCGAGGCTGGCAGTTTGCTATCAATGAAAAAAGCCCCTGGACTTAAACTTCGAAAAGAGGCTTAATGCGATTGTTGCCCGCGATACGGCGGCCTTTCCAGGGTATTTGCATAATGGTTCCAACTTACCGGGGCGAGTTTGAACCACCTATGATTGAAGAGAACAAGGAACTAATTTAGCCACAATAATACCCCCAAATTTGTTTGAACCACCTATGATTGAAGAGAACAAGGAACAGGAATATTTAAAGCAGCTGTTAGTCAGTGATCGTACCGCCACCGATAAGGCACTGACCCTGATGTATCACAATATGCGCCAGCAAATGGTTCTACGACGGTAACAAGCGAACTGCTCCAACCTGATAGTTCTGCCAAAGATGAAAAATTTCAATTTTGTCTTGCTTAGATAATTTAGACATAAAAATATGACCTGCAAAATTGTCTTAATTCAGGGTCATATCATTTACTACGCCTAGTAGCTTTTTTGTTATTAAAATTATTCCGATAGTCTATGATTTGATACGCTCATCATGCCATTCTAGAATCATCTTGACTATGGCGTTAGCGACATTCAAGTTTTTTAACAACGGTCCGTGGGAATAGGTACCGATAAAATTGCGGTAACGCAGGCCTTCGACGTGATCTTGGGGATTGTTGCCGTAGCCTTCAATCATTTCTCCTAAGGGATGCAACTTATCCTGATCTTCAAAATAAGTTTGCCCGGAATGATTTTCAAAGGCTTTGACTTCGCCCCATTCGCTCATGTAGCGGGTGTCGCCAATCATGCGCTTATCTGCCTTAAAAACGGTATGGAAAGGTAGAATATCTAACCCTTTGATTGTCACTCCAGCATTAGTTTTATAATATGTGCCCACTAGCTGATAGCCACCGCAGACGCCTACCATAGGTTTGCCTGCGTTAATATACTTTGTCAAAGTTTCTTTATGACGTGGTAAATCTTTAGCAACAACGGTTTGCTCAAAGTCCTGTCCGCCACCAAAAAAGACAAAGTCATAATCAAAAGCGTTAAATTGATCACCAAGAGAAATATTATCAACTTGTGTATCATAGCCCTGTTTTTTTAGCAAAAACCTGATAATTTTAACGTCGCCAGAATCACCGTAAGTATTCATCAGGTCTTCGTATAAATATGCAATCTTAATTGTTTTGTTTGCCATTGTTTACCAACCCCTATTATCTTGTTTAAAGTATATCTTAATAGTTAGAAGCGGGCAAAGAATAGTTATTTAAGATTTTGCTGCGCTGCAAAATGATTGATTGGACCGTATTTAGAACCAACTGCAATAGGATGGGCAATCGCTTCGTACGTGAAGTCCTTGGCTGTTTGAACGCTAGCGATAATCGAATGGCCTTTGGCTAATTCGGCAGCAATTACAGCAGATAGAGTGTCGCCTGTACCATTAATTCTATCTGTATTAATGAAAGGCTTGGTAAATTCGTGGAATTCGCCATCTGCAGTTAATAAGATGTCAGTCACTTGGGACTGCTGGGAGTTATCATGGCGCCCCTTCATTAAAACATTTTTAGCGCCCATTTCCTGCAGCTTTTTAGCACCTTGGCGAATTTCTTCTTTAGTATCTAAACTTAAGCCCGTTAACTTTTTCTGTTCATAAAAGTTAGGCGTAATAATGTCAGCCAGTGGCATTAATTGCTCAAGAAACGCTTGGTAAGCATCATCATCAAGTAGGGTATCACCGTGCTTAGTCATAATGACCGGATCAAGCACAATTTTACCCATGTCATATTTATGCAAATTGGCGGCAACACAAGCAATTACGTCCTTGTTAGCAAGCATACCGGTTTTAAGTGCATCAATTTTAAAATCATCGTTTAGGACATCAAACTGCTTTTGAATAAAAGGAATTGGCATGACTTCCTGGGCGTAAATTCCAGTAGTGTTACCGGCCACTGCGGCTGTCAAAAGCCCCATACCATAAACTTGCCTAGCATAAAAAGAATGCAGGTCAGCGGTCATTCCCGCACTACCATCGCTGTCATTGCCAGCAATTGTTAAAGCAATAATTTCTTTTTTCATTTTTGATATATCCCCATTTTAATAAAAGCTCTATGTAACCAGTATAACTTAAAACAAGCATAATGTTATAATAATTTCTTGTAAAAGCAAGGCCTAGTAGTAAAATGAAGATAAAACCGCTTTCTGTCGGAGAGGATCAAAGATGTTAAAAGAATATATTATGGCAATTGATGAAGGCACAACTTCAACCAGGGCAATGATAATTGACCATCAGGGCAGAAAAATTGCCTCTTCACAAAAAGAATTCCCCCAATATTTTCCCCAACCAGGCTGGGTGGAACATAAGGCAGAAGAAATTTGGCACGCAGTGCAAACAACAATTGCCAATGCCATCATCAATTCTGGAGTGCGGCCAGGGCAAATAGTAGGAATAGGCATTACCAACCAGCGTGAGACCACAGTAATTTGGGATAAAAAAACCGGCAAGCCCATTTATAATGCAATTGTATGGCAATCGCGGCAGACCACCGACTTAGCAGAAAAGCTAAAAAAAGATGGCTATAGCAATCTGATCCACAAAAAGACGGGACTGATAATTGACCCTTATTTTAGTGCCACTAAAATTCGCTGGATTTTGGATCATGTCGCTGGGGCACAAAAAAAGGCCGAAAATGGCGAGCTGCTATTTGGAACAATTGACAGCTGGCTTTTATGGAATTTAACTGCTGGTGAAGTTCATGTGACTGATTATACTAATGCTTCAAGAACGATGCTTTTCAATATTCATGATTTAACCTGGGATGAAGACATTTTAAAGCTGCTTAACATACCTAAAGTAATGTTGCCGGAGGTAAAGTCTAATTCTGAAATTTATGGCTACACCAAGTCTTATACTTTTTTTGGTGGACGAGTACCGATTGCCGGCATTGCTGGCGATCAACAGGCGGCTTTGTTTGGTCAGTTAGCCTTGAAGAAGGGCATGGTTAAAAATACTTATGGCACCGGCTCTTTTATAGTGATGAATACGGGAGAACAACCTACAGAGTCGGACAATAATTTATTGACTACTATTGCTTATGGCTTAAATGGCAAAATTTCTTATGCTTTAGAGGGTTCTATTTTTGTTTCCGGCAGCGCTATTCAGTGGTTGCGTGATTCGCTCAAAATGATTAAAACCGCGGCGGATTCGGAGAAGGCAGCCAGGCAATCAAAGTCTGAAAATGAGGTTTACGTGGTACCGGCATTTACCGGCTTAGGGGCACCGTACTGGGACTCCGAAGCTCGCGGTTCCGTCTTCGGTATTACACGTGGAACAAATGACAAAGATTTTATCAAGGCCACATTGCAGTCGCTGGCTTATCAAACGCGAGATGTAGTGGATACGATGCAAGTTGATTCAGGTATTAAAATTCCGACTTTGCGCGTTGATGGCGGTGCTTCCAATAATGACTATTTGCTGCAATTTCAGTCTGACATCTTAGGTATTAAAATTGAGCGTGCCAAAATATTAGAAACAACTTCAATGGGTGCAGCTTTCTTAGCTGGCTTAGCTGTGGGTTATTGGCAAAATGTCAATGAATTAAAGGATATTTTCGTAGTAGGTAAAACTTTTGAACCAAAGATGCCTGAAAGCGAAAAGGAACATTTGTATCAGGGTTGGAAAAAAGCCGTGAAGGCCACCCAAGTCTTTGCCCACGGTGAGTAGTTTTATAATAAAAGGAGGATAAGAAAGTGGCACATGATCGAATAATTGCATTAGATAGTCCGATGAACTTTCGCGATGTTGGAGGTTATCAAAGTGTAACTGGTCAGACAGTTAAATGGAATAAAATTTATCGTTCAGATTCACTCAGCTCTTTAACAGCAAGAGACCAGGTTAAATTAGCTAAGTTACGCGTCACTGTCGACTGTGACCTGCGCTCTGAATATGAAAAGTCCTCTTCACCTGATATGTCATGGCCCGATGTGAAATATGTTGATTTGCCCGTATATTCTGACAATATCAATGATGTGCAAAATAACCGGTCAATCTACCGCTTTTTGCATCATATTCCTGATATGCATCATAATTTTATTGGTCGGATTTATCAACAAACTCTGCTAAGTTCCCACAGCCAGGAAATGTTTGCCCGCGTTTTTGCGGAACTGTTGGAATTGCCAGAAGATGAAGCACTGGTTTACCACTGTAGTGCTGGTAAGGACAGAACGGGAATGGTATCTGCCTTGATCTTAATGGCATTAGGCGTAGACGATGACACTATTGCCCGTGATTATTTGTTAACCAATGAACTTTATGATTTTGCAGTTTCTCGGCAATTGCCGAGTAATGATGAAATTACGCAAATGGTCTCCAAAATGAACGTCACTAAAGGTGAGGGCATAGCAATTCGCGGCATTACGGAAACTGTTCGTGGCGGCTGGGGCGATTTTCCCACCTTTTTTAAAAAAGTATTGGGCTTTAATGATGATGACTTGGCTCAACTAAAACGAATGTACTTAGATTAGAGGCGAATCGTGATGGTAACCTTGCTTGATGTTGCTAAAAAGGCTAATGTTTCAAAGATGACAGTTTCGCGGGTGATTAATCATCCTGAACAAGTAACCGATGAATTGCGCAAATTAGTTGAACAGGCGATGGATGAACTGGATTATCACCCTAATTATGTTGCTCAGGCTTTGGTAAATAAGCGGACAAATGTGATTAAATTTGTCACCCTGGAAGATGTGGATACGACAGAGCCGTATTATATGAACCTGCTATTTGGCATTGCTCGCGGGTTATCTAAAAAGCAATATGCCATCCAACTGGTTACAGACAGAAATCAAATAGAAGATGGCAACTTTGACGGCTACCTGATTACTGGTGCCCGCTCCAGTGATTATGCTTTATTTGACAGCCTTAAAAAACCCTTTATTTTATTTGGAGAAAATCATCATGGCTATGATTATGTGGATAATAATAATCAGTATGGTGGAGAACTGGCGACAAAATATGCACTTTCGCGGTTATACCAAAACGTTATTTTCATTGGCATTGATGTCAGAGAGCCATTTGAGTATTCGCGTGAAACGGGTTATGTCAATACTTTACAGAAGCACAAAAAGGTCCCGCAAATCTACCGCATTGCTAATCACAGTCACGCTGCGCAAGAAGTAATCAAAAATAATTTCCACAAGTTTCCTAAAGATACTTGTTTTATCTGTGCCAGCGATCGTATTGCTACAGGAGTGGTCAGGCAATTGCAGGATGAAAAGGCTAAAGTTCCGGCTGACTTTGGTGTGATTGGCTACGATGGCGTTTTTCTGGATCAGGTTTCCAACTTGAAGTTAACTACCGTTAAACAGCCAATTTTTAAAATGGGTGAACTCTTGGCCAACATGCTCTTACGCAAAATTGATCAAAAAGGGTCTCCTCAAGGAGAGGCACTAATTAAGCCTTCCTTAGTTAAAAGAGAATCAACCAGGTAAAATATAAGTACAAGCAGAAATACACATAATAATCAGATAGCGGGCTTGATTACCATGTGTTTTTTAACGTCTAGTTTTTTTGAGGCAAAAAAAGTGAATGGCCAGACAATATGTCTGACCGTTCACTAACACTAAAGTAGATTATACTTCTACTTAATTAATCACAAACTACGGTAAAAAATATGAATAACAGATTTACTTTGCACCCATTTATTTTAGCACAGATTAGCTTAAAATATTGATTTTAATATGTATATTTTTACGGTATGAAATCCGCGCAAGAGAATTGTACTGATATAAATGAACTCACAAAAAATGCCAAAACAATTTTTCAAAAAAAGTTTTGGCATTAATTATTTAAAAATAAATATATCTTGCTTTTCCCAAATTTCACACATTTCTGGGATTTTGAACAATAATTAAATTGTCCAATACCAAAATTTTATTATGGAATTAAGCAAAAGGCAAGTAAGAATGATATAACCCCCAAATTTGTCCTAAATTTGGGGGTCATATTTTTTTGAGAAAAATTAATTCTCTCAGACTCTAATAAATGGTTTTAATGTAAGATTACTTTCTTTATTATTCAGGTTTGTAATCAGGATCAATAATTAAAACAGGTTTGATTGTTTTACCAGAAATTGAATCAGCATTAGCCTGATTAATATCTTCAAATTGATAAAACTTTTCAGTCTTATCAAACGGAAACTTCCCTAATTGATAAAATTCAAGCAGTCTTGGTATGTCAACTTGTGGAATGGCATCACCCATGTTAACGCCAACCACTTTTCTATCATCTACACAAAGATCGTTCCAAGTAGAAATAGTCAGGTTCTGAGCTGTTACGGCAATTGCTGCGCAAGTGCCGCCCTGTGCCAACGCCTCAACAGCATTTTTAATAACGCCAGAAACACCAGTAGTATCAACTGTCCAGTCAACGCCATATCCACCAGTTAATTCCTTGATCTTGGCAACTGGGTCTTCTTCTTTACTGTTGATTGTGTGTGTGGCACCCAATTCTTTAGCCAATTCAAGCCGCTCTGGAACAACATCAACTGCTATTACTTTAGTGCAGCCGCTGATTACACCGGCCATCATTGCGGCTAATCCTACCGCACCTGTACCAAAGACAGCAATAGTATCGCCTGGTCTAGCTTTCAGAGTATTGAAAACAGTACCAGAACCGGTAACGTAGCCGCAGCCGAGAGGGCCAACCTTGCGCAAGTCGATACTATCAGCAATTTTTACTGCATTTCTCTGATCAACTACAGTAGTGGTAGTGAATGATGATTGGTTAAACATATCACAAATTCTGTGACCGTCTTTTTGGAAATGATCATCACCATCTGCACGGACACCGGAAAGATTATAGTCGCTATAATGACGGCATTGGGTTGGGATCCCCTTTAAACAATTATCACAAATACCATCAGCGTAGAAAGATAAAATTACGTGATCGCCTACACTGAAGTTTTTAACTTGGTCACCAACTTTTTCAACAATTCCGGAACCCTCATGTCCTAGAATTACCGGGTAGCCAACACTTGAATCACCTTTGCGCAAGGCTTCATCTGAGTGGCAGATTCCGCTTGCTACCATGTGAATTTGCAAGTCAGTTGGTCCTACTTCGTGTAAATCAATATTGTCTTCGATCTCAAACGGATCGCCCATTTTTTTAACAACAGCAGCTTTTATTTTCATAAAAAAATCCTCCTTACCTGTTAGCGATTTCAAGATTATTGTGAACCTGTACACATAAAAATGCAATAGTTTTTTAGGAAAAAATATACCTGAATATACCGCACTACGCTAATTTAATTGAACTAGCGGCAATATTTTCTGATAGCGGTAACATTGCCATTACCATTGCCTCTCACCAGCTTTCTCAGCTAAACTTTAAGTGGAGGTATAAATTTATGACGCACTGGTATGAGCATGCAATAATTTACCAAATTTATCCCAAGTCTTTTCAAGACAGTAATGATGATGGTATTGGTGATTTAAATGGAATCAGGCAGAGATTACCTTATTTACAACAGCTCGGTATTAATACTATTTGGCTAAATCCTGTTTTTGTTTCACCGCAGGTTGATAACGGCTATGATGTGGCAGATTATTTTAAAATCGATCCCCGAATGGGAACAATGAAAGACATGAAAGCTCTAATTGCTGCTTGTCATCAAGTAGGGATTCATGTGCTTTTAGATTTTGTTTTAAACCATACTTCTGATCAAAATGAATGGTTTCAAAAGGCCAAAAGTGACCCGCATAGTCAATACCGCGACTACTATATTTTTGCAGGTGCAAATAATCAGCGTCCCAATAACTGGGGCAGCTTTTTTGGCGGCAGCGTTTGGGAACCGGATCCGGCAGGTACGGGCCAATTTTATTTCCATTTGTTTGACAAGCACATGCCTGATTTAAACTGGCGTAATCCTAAAGTAAGACAAGAAATGCTCAAAATTGCGGAATTTTGGCTGGCTCAAGGAATAGATGGCTTGCGCCTTGACGCTTTTATTCATATTGCCAAGACAGATTTACGGCAAAGTTTTCCGGTAAAGGAAGTTGCAAACGAAGATGACCAAACGGTAGTTGCCGAACCCTTTTTTGCTAATTTGCCCCAAGTTCAGAAATGGCTGCGACCATTTTGTGAGCAGATAAAAAAGGATTATCCGGAAGCTTTGCTTTTGGGGGAAGCTGCCAGCGCTAATGTTAACTTAGCAGCGGATTATACGGCAAAAGACCACCATCTTTTAGATAGTGTTGTTACTTTTCGTTATTTTAAGGATGATCAAGGGCACATTGATCCTAACTTGCCTGCAGATTTTCAGCCTAAAGGACTTGACTGGGATGCTTTTAAAAAGACACAGGTTATTTGGCAGCAAACTCTGGCGCAGGTTTCTCAGCCTACATTATATTGGAGCAATCACGACATGCCGCGACTGGCTAGCAGAATAGCAAGAACTGAAACACAGACACGCAGCTTGGCAATGTTGATGTATTTGCAACGAGGAATCCCTATTATCTACTATGGCGAAGAATTGGGCTTAAAAAACCTGCTTTTTACTGCTGAAGAAGAGTTTAATGATCAAGAGGTGGAAGGCTTTATCACGAAAGCTGCAGATTGGGGTCTAACAAAAGCAGCAGCACTAAAAATGGTCAGCCAAGCCCACAAAATGCCGGCACGAGGGCCGATGCCGTGGACAACTAAAGAGCCAAATTATGGTTTTTCAAAAGTGAGACCATGGCTTGAAGGTCAAAGCCAAAATAACGCTAATGTTCAGGCCGAACTGGATGACCCTGACAGTATGTTTAACTTCTACAGACATCTGATTAGTTTGAAAAAAACGGCTTTGTTTCAATCAGGTAGTTTTTACTTGTTAGCAACCGCTAATGACAGCTACGTTTACCAGCGGGATTTAGCAAATGATAGTGCAATCGTGGCTGTTTCACTAAGCAGTCAAAAATTAAAAATTAAAATACCTGGTGAATATAGGAAAGTCATGCTAACTGCCGGACAGCATTATTTAAATAATGATGAATTAATTTTGATGCCGTATTCTGGTGTGGTTTTAAGTAAATAATGGAGGAAAAAATGCAATTAGCAGCCCTGAAACATAGAACAGAAAGCGAAGACTGTTTTGTCATTAGTCAGCACCATGTGCGGATTCGGTTCCATAGTGCCAAAAATGATGTTAAAAAAGTAATAGTTCATTATACTGATAATTATCTTGATACCAAGACTGATAAAACCGTGGCCATGACTAAGGCGGGACAAGGGCAGGTAACTGATTATTGGATAGCAACTTTGAAAGCTCCTTATCGCCGCCTTAAATATACTTTCGAAGTCATTGGCCAGGATGACAGCCATAAAATTGTTGGAGACCGCGGGATTAAAGACTTTACCGCAGCAAATTTAGCAGCTGACAGCAGCTACTTCAAATTGCCTTACTTGCATGAAATTGATCAAACCAAAACCCCTGACTGGGTTAAAAATACTGTTTGGTATCAGATCTTTCCTGAACGCTTTGCCAATGGTGATAAAAATAATGACCCTCAAGGCACGAAACCCTGGAATCCGCAAGATCATCCCGGACGAGAAGATTTTTACGGAGGCGACTTACAGGGGATTATTGACCATCTGGACTATTTAAAGGAACTGGGCGTTAATGGGTTATACCTGTGTCCGGTCTTTAAGGCCAGTTCCAATCATAAGTATGATACGATAGACTATCTGCAAATTGACCCTGATTTTGGTGACAAGGATTTGTTTGCCAAGTTTGTGAGTGAAGCTCATAAAAGGGGAATGAAGGTAATGCTGGACGCTGTCTTTAATCATTTAGGCGGTCAGTCAATGCAGTGGCAGGATGTAATCAAAAATGGCACTAAGTCGCGGTTTGCATCCTGGTTTCATATTAATCATTTTCCAGTTAAACCATATCAAGGACCTGAGGCAGGCGGACCAAATTATGATACCTTTGCTTTTGAAGGACAAATGCCGAAATTAAATACTGCCAATCCTGCAGTCCAAGATTTTCTGCTGGAAATCGCAACTTATTGGGTAAAATATTTTGATATTGATGCCTGGCGGCTGGATGTTGCTAACGAAGTAGACCATCATTTTTGGCGAAAATTTCATGATGCGCTTACTGCAATTAAACCGGACTTCTATATTGTAGGTGAAATTTGGCATAGTGCACGGCCTTGGCTCAACGGTGACGAGTTTTCTGCAGTGATGAATTATCCGTATACTTTACAGATTGAGGAACATTTTCTGCACAAAACAAAAACAGCCCAGGAACTAGTTGCGGCTCTTACTGATCAACTAATGATGTACCGCGACTGCACGAATCAGGCCATGATGAATATGCTTGATTCTCATGATACCGCCCGTTTACTGACGCTTGCAGGTGAAAATAAAGCGCTGGCTTTGCAAACCCTGACTTTTATGTTCGTGCAGACTGGCAGCCCGTGCATTTATTACGGTACTGAAATGGGAATGACGGGAGGAGAAGATCCCGATTGCCGCAAGCCAATGGACTGGCAAAAAGAGGGCACGCCTTTTTGGTATAAAGTGCAAAAGCTGATTGCTTTTAGAAATAACCATGCTGCTACTTTAGGTAACGGCACAATCAGTCTAAGCGTTACGTCTAACGGCTTAATCAAAGTTAAGCGAATTGGTGCAGAAAAGATCACTGCTCTTTTTAATACAAGTCCTGATAAGATTGCTGTTGCCACAAACGGCCAGGTAGTATTAAGTCAGAATTTTGCAGCTGGACAACTTGCCGAGCACGGATTTGTCATTGAACTTGCAAATTAATTTTAAAAACAACTAGTTGGTGCTGGTTGTTTTTTTAAAACATGATTCTGATACCGTTAACAGCGATTTTGCTATTGTCAAATACCCCTTTTTTGCGAATAATGAAAGCGTAAACAAAAACCTCACCAAAGAGGGAGCGAAAGTAAATGAAACGAATTTTTGAGGTTGACCCATGGAAAGTTGCCACACACAAGTTTTCCCCGGTGGATAAAAGGCTGCAGGAAAGCATTACTGCGATTGGCAATGACTATATGGGGATGCGCGGTAATTTTGAGGAAGGATATTCTGGCGATCAACTGCAGGGTACATACTTAGCAGGTGTCTGGTTCCCAGATAAAACGCGAGTAGGCTGGTGGAAAAACGGCTATCCGAAATATTTTGGCAAAACCATTAATGCCCCCAGCTTTATTGGAATTGGCATCACGGTTAATAATGAAAAAATTGACTTAGCCAAAATTAAATTTACAGATTTTTATTTTGAATTAGATATGCATCAAGGCTTGCTTAGCCGCAGTTTTATTTATGAAGGTGCAGATACTAAAGTTAAGTTTGAATTTCAGCGTTTTTTACACATCAGGTTAAAAGAAGCGGCTTTAATCACTGTTAAAGCTACTGTACTTGCAGGTCAGGCAGAAATTGAGTTTAATTCAACGCTTGACGGTACAGTTACTAATGAAGATAGTAACTATAATGAACATTTTTGGCTTAGCTGCAATGAGAATGCTGCAAAGCGTTCTATTCAAGTTATAACCAAGCCTAATCCTTACGATGTGCCTCAATTTACGGTTTTATTAAAAGCAGGCCTGAGAAATAATAATCATGTTGTTAAGGGTACTGTTAAAACTGCAACTGCAAAGTTAAGTGAGAAGTTGGCAGTTACTTTAAATGCTGGAGAAAGTTACACTTTAGAAAAAGATGTGATCGTAATTACCAGTCGTGATGTAGCACCCGAAAAGCAAAGTGATCGTGCGGATGAGTTGATGCAACAATTGCAATCAAAAAGCTTTGCAGAAAATTTGGCTGATCATACTGCGGTTTGGCAAAAGCGTTGGACTAAAAGTGATGTGGTTATTACCGGCAATGATGAAGCGCAACAGGGTATTCGTTTTAACATTTTACAGTTATTCATGACATATTACGGTGAAGACAAGAGACTTAATATCGGTCCTAAAGGTTTTACTGGTGAAAAATATGGTGGAGCCACATATTGGGACACAGAGGCTTTTATCTTTCCGATGTATCTATGTATTACTAAGCCGAATGTCACGCGGGCGCTATTACAATACAGGCATGATCAACTTGACGGTGCTTATTATAACGCCCAGCAACAAGGCTTAGCCGGAGCGCTTTTCCCGATGGTAACCTTTAACGGGATTGAATGTCATAACGAGTGGGAAATTACTTTTGAAGAAATACACCGTAATGAAGATATTCCCTTTGCAATCAAACAGTATACTAGTTATACGGGAGACGAATCATACGTTAAGAACGAAGGCATGGATGTCCTGGTAGGCACTGCCAGATTTTGGGCTGATCGAGTCCATTATTCTAAATGGCGGCATAAATATGTTATCCACGGAGTAACAGGACCTGATGAATACGACAATAATGTTAATAATAATTGGTTTACCAACATTATGGCGCAATGGGTACTGCAATATACTTTAGAGCGACTGCCACTTGCGGATAAGGCTGCTCAAGAGCGTTTAAACGTAACTAAAGAAGAAAAGTCAAAATGGCAGGACATTATTGAAAATATTTATTTGCCTGAAGATAAAGAACGCGGCATTTTCTTGCAGCAAGATGATTTTTTGGATAAAGATATTAGACCGGCTACAGAAATTCCACTTGACCAAAGACCAATAAATCAGCATTGGTCTTGGGATAAAATTTTACGGTCACCTTTCATCAAGCAGGCCGATGTATTGCAAGGTATTTATTACTTGGATGACAGGTTTACTAAGGAACAAAAAGAGCGTAACTTTGCATTTTATGAGCCGTTGACGGTGCATGAAAGCTCCCTTTCCGCTTGTATCCATTCAATTTTGGCAGCGGAATTAGGGCGTAAAAAGCAGTCAGTAGAATTTTATGAACGCACGGCACGCCTAGACCTCGATAACTACAATAATGATACGAATGACGGCCTACACATTACTTCGATGAGCGGTTCTTGGCTGGCAATAGTCCAGGGATTTGCTGGCATGCGTTATGGTCACAATCAATTGAGATTTAATCCTTTTGTGCCAGATAATTGGACCGGGTATAGTTTTAAAATTAATTATCGCGGCCGCTTAATTCAGGTAGAAGTGACGCAGCAGGAGACATGTATTACGTTAATTAGCGGACAAGAGTTGACAATTTTAGTTAAAGAGCAAAAGGTTACTTTAAAAGAGGGTGAACAAAATTGCTTAAAGGCCTGATTTTTGATTTAGATGGTGTGCTGACAGATTCAGCCAAATTTCACCTGGCAGCGTGGAATAATTTAGCTCAAGAACTGGGAATTAAATTAACCAGCGCGCAGTTAGATTCTCTGCGGGGAATATCACGGATGGATTCTCTTAATTTAATTCTGAAGTATGGCAAGCAGGAAAGTAAGTACACTGAGACCCAAAAAGAAGAATTTGCGGCAGAAAAAAATGAAAAGTTTTTAGAGCAGGTTGAAACCATGACGCCAGCTGATATTTTGCCCGGAATTACAGAATTATTAGCAGACGCCAAAAATGCAGGTCTGACAATGTGTATTGCTTCTGCTTCTAAAAATGCCCCCAAAATCTTGAGTAAGCTGGGTATTGCCGCTCAATTTGATCAAATTGTTAATCCCGCTTTGCTGAAACGCGGCAAGCCGGATCCGGAAATTTATCAAAAAGCACAGCAATTATTGCAGCTGCATAATGATGAAGTAATTAGCTTTGAAGATGCAGCTGCCGGTGTTGCAGCAATTAAGGCCGCACACCAGTTTGCAGTAGGAATTGGAGATAAACAAATACTTAAAGGAGCTGATTATATCGTTAAATCTACAGAAGAATTAAAGCTGGATAAAATTGTGGCTGTATTTAAGAAAAATAATAAGAAAGTAGGTTAAAGATATGGTTGAAGTTGACTTAAACCATATGTGTAAAAAATATGAAGGCAATGATCACTATTCAGTGAAAGACTTTGATTTACACATTAAAGATAAAGAATTCATTGTTTTTGTCGGCCCCTCAGGTTGCGGTAAATCAACTACTTTAAGAATGATTGCGGGATTAGAGGACATTAGCAAAGGTACTCTTGAAATTGATCATAAGGTAATGAATGATGTGGCACCCAAAGACCGTCACATTGCCATGGTTTTCCAGAACTACGCGCTTTATCCGCACATGTCAATTTACGATAATATGGCGTTCGGCTTGAAACTACGCCATTATCATAAAGATGAGATTGATAAAAGGGTACAAAATGCTGCTAAGATTCTTAATTTGCGTGAATATTTAGATAAAAAGCCGGCAGAGCTTTCTGGTGGTCAAAGGCAAAGAGTTGCACTAGGACGGGCAATAGTGCGGGATGCTCCCATCTTCTTGATGGATGAGCCGCTGTCAAACTTGGATGCGAAACTGCGTGTTTCCATGCGGGCAGAGATTGCCAAGCTGCATCAGAACTTAGGTACAACTACAATTTACGTTACTCATGATCAGACTGAAGCTATGACCTTGGCTGACCGGGTAGTCGTAATGTCAGTTGGTAAAATTGAACAGATTGGGACACCGCAGGAGGTATATAACCACCCAGTTAATCAATTTGTCGCCGGCTTTATCGGTTCACCGCAAATGAATTTCTTTAATGTCCACTATCACGACGGTCAAGTCACTGATGGCAAGGGCCTTAATCTGGGAATACCTGAAGGCAAGTCAAAATTGCTTAATGAGCAGGGTTATAATGACCGCGACTTGATACTGGGTATTCGGCCGGAAGATATCCACGCAGAAGAGGCCTTTTTAGAAACTTGGCCTGACGCAGTGGTCGAATCTGAAGTCGTTGTTTCTGAACTCTTAGGCGCTACTATTCAGCTTTACCAAAGAGTGGATGAAACAGAGTTTGTAGCTAACATCAATGCCCGGGATATTTATCAACCAGGGCAAAAAGTCAAGATGGGCTTTGATTTGAACAAAGCACACTTTTTCGACAAGGATACAACCTTGGCGGTAGTTAATTAAGGGAATAAAATCAGTGACTTCAATTGTCATTGATATAAAAACATGTTGTTTTATATTAGGAGGTAAATAACATGAGTATTTGGAAGAAAGTAGCTTTAGGAAGTACAGCAGTTTTAGCTGCAATGTCACTTGCAGCATGTTCTAATGGTAAGTCAGATTCCTCATCAAGCAGCAGCAGTAATCAAAATACCAAGCTGAATTTATGGGTTGATACTAACCAGGTATCATACTACAAGAAAATTGCCAGTGATTTTACTAAATCACATAAGAATATTTCAGTGCGCGTTACGCAAAGTCCAACCGGATCAGCTAATGCTAAAACTGATGTGGGTAAGGACCCTTCAAAAGCAGCCGATGTTTTTGAAGCACCAAATGATCAATTAGGCCAACTGGCAGATTCTGGTTATATTAACCCGCTGTCACCAAAAGATAGTAACAATATCAAGTCTAATTACATTGACGTTGCAGCTAAAGGTGTAACTTGGAAAGGCAAGATCTATGCTTATCCATATGCACAACAGGCACAAACAATTTATTACAACAAGTCTAAATTATCAGCAAGCGATGTAAAAGACTGGAAGACTTTAACTTCAAAGGGAGTTGTGGCAACAGACTTTACTAACGCATATGTTATGTGGCCGGTATTCTTCTCTGCTGGTACAAAGCTTTATGGTGACAGTGGTGAAGATTTGAAGGGCTCAACCTTTAATTCTGCTAAAGGTGTTAACGCATTGAAGTGGTTTGCAGAGCAAAAGAATAATAAGGGCGTAATGCAGACCTCTAATGCTTTGAACCAATTAAAGAAGGGCAACGCTCAAGCCATCTTGGATGGTCCTTGGAACGCAGCTAATATTAAGAAAATTTTAGGTAAGAACTTTGCTGTTGCTAAGTACCCAATGATTAATGTTGGTGGCAAGAATGTGCAAATGCAGGCCTTTTTGGGAATCGAAGGGTTCGCTGTTAATGCTCATACTAAGAACCCTAAGGCTGCATCACAATTAGCAGCATTTATTACAGATAAAAAGTCACAATTAATTGCGCACAAAGAAGCTGGTCAAATCCCTGTTCTTAAGGAAGCAGTTAATGACCCAGTAATTAAGAACGATCCAGTTGCTGATGCGGTTATTGAAATGTCTAAACCTGGCAATTCAGTCTTAATGCCGAAATTACCACAAATGTCTGTCTTCTGGAACGATGTTCCTCCTCTAATCAATGGTGCATATGATGGTAAAGTTAAACCTGATCAATATAAAGCACAACTTGATAAATTAGCTAAGCACTCATCAAAGAAATAGTTAATTAAAATACTTAAAGGTTGGACAAGTAGTGCCCAACCTTTTTGTTCAAGAAGAGGAAGAATTATGTTTAGAAAGAAAAAACATGCGGCACCTGAGGCAACCTTTAAGGAAGTATGGTCTAAAGGCAATATTGCTACCAAATTATCATTCTTTTTTATGGGTTCCAATGCTTTGGCAAATAAGCAATGGGTAAAGGGCCTAGCATTATTGCTGGCAGAAATAGCCTTTATTGTTTGGTTTGTTTTTAGTGGCATATCCGCAATTAGTATGTTGTCAAGTTTGGGACCAATTAAAAGTAAAAAGGTTGTTTATGATAGCGCCCAAGGCGTTTATATTACTAAGCAACCTTCAAACTCCGTTTTGATTCTTTTGTTTGGCTTACTGGCAATTATTGTTTGTATTGCAATGGTTTACTTATACATTGTCAACCTGCGCTCTACCAGAAAAAATTATGTACTCCAGCGGGATGGCAAACACATTTTAACCAATAAAGAAGAACTGGCAAACTTGTTTGATTCTCGTTTGCATGATACTCTGATGACTTTTCCAATCATTGGTATTCTCTGCTTTACCATTTTGCCGACAATCTTTATGATTTCAATGGCGTTTACCAACTATAACCGACAACACCCAATTGCCTTTTCTTGGACAGGGTTTCAAGCTTTTGGCAATGTCCTTAGTGGTGACCTCTCAGGCACGTTCTTCCCGGTTTTGGGTTGGACACTCGTCTGGGCGGTAGCTGCTACAGCAACAACATTCTTTTTTGGAGTTTTGCTTGCCTTACTGATTGAATCTAAAGGAATAAAACATAAAGGCTTCTGGCGGACAATCTTTGTGATTGTCTGGGCTGTACCTCAGTTTGTTTCTTTGTTAATGATGGCTCAGTTCTTAGATTATCAGGGCGCACTCAACAATATCTTAATGAATATCGGCTGGATTTCTCATCCGTTACATTTTATTGACAGTCAAGCCTCACCTTTGGTAGCACGAATAACGGTTATTATTGTTAATATGTGGATCGGTATCCCGGTTTCAATGCTGGTTTCGACTGCGATTATTCAAAATTTGCCAACGGATCAAATTGAAGCCGCAAAAATTGATGGTGCTAATGCCTTACAAGTATTCAAATCAATTACTTTTCCACAAATATTATTTGTGATGGCACCTTCTCTTATTCAACAGTTTATTGGTAATATTAATAACTTTAACGTGATCTTCCTGTTAACTGGCGGAGCACCAATGAATAACAAGTATAATGGTGCAGGTTCTACCGACCTGTTGGTAACGTGGCTGTACAACTTAACCTTTGGTCAGGAGCAGCGCTACAATGCGTCAGCGGTCTTGGGTATCCTCATCTTTATTATCAGTGCGGTATTTTCATTAATTGCATACCGCCATACCAATGCTTTTAAGGAGGGCTAAAAATGAAATCATATCAAAATCAAAAACGCCTTTCACTCATTTTTCGTTACCTATTATTGATTATCCTGGCTGTAGTTTGGATTTTACCAATTATCTGGATAATATTAGCCAGTTTTTCCTATAATGATACGGGATTTGTTTCAACTTTTTGGCCTGAAAAATTTACTTTTGACAACTACATTGGTATTTTTACTAATTCACAGTACCCACTAGTCAGCTGGATTATTAACACATTGATTGTTTCTATACTATCAATGATCATTTCTACTTTTTTAACGATTTCGGTTGCTTATGTTTTGTCACGGTTACGCTTTTCGTTTAGAAAGCCGTTCATGCAGATTGCACTGGTCTTGGGCATGTTTCCTGGATTTATGTCAATGATCGCTCTTTATTACATTTTAAAGGGCTTAAACATGTTAAACCTGGGCGGCCTGCTACTGGTATATGTCGGTGGTGCCGGACTGGGATTCTACGTTGCCAAAGGCTTCTTTGACACAGTACCATTTTCAATTGATGAAGCAGCTGAAATTGACGGGGCCACTAAATGGCAAATCTTCATGCACGTTGATTTGCCATTAGCTAAGCCTATGATAGTTTACACTGCTTTAACAGCCTTTATTGGTCCGTGGACTGACTTTATTTTCTCGGGAATCATTTTGTCAACCTCAGGCAATCCTAAAACATACACAATTGCGTACGGACTTTATAACATGGTGCACAACACTAAAGGCAATGCTACCGCGTACTTTGCGGAGTTTGTTGCTGGTTGTGTGATTATCGCTATTCCAATCACGATCTTATTCGTCTTCATGCAGAAGTTTTACGTTAACGGTATTACTGCTGGTGCAGAAAAGGGATAGGACTTAGTAAGAAAAATGCGGCTCTTAGGAGTCGCATTTTTTTGCTTTGGCAATATTTTTTGAAATCATTAAGTGGTCGTTAACATTCAATTTGTAATAAAAGATTATGAAAGTTTGTTAATCCAATTATGCCATTCTTGAATATAAAAATTAGAGTCACGCGGATCCATTTTTGAAATATAGACAGTTGAATAATTTATTTCTTTAGAATAATGAACTGCATTATTGGCACTGCCGAAAGCACTGAGTTCTGAAATTGCGGCAGTTTTAACGTTTCTTTGAGCAATGTTACTTAAATACTGCATTAGATATTGATTGTGAATCATTCCCCCATCAGTATGAATTTCATGGTTAACTTGAGGAAATAGTTTTTTCGATTCTGGCTATTTGTTATTTTTTAATTTCTAAAGTGACTAATATGACAGAATTGTCAATATTAATGGTAGTTGTAGGATTAGCATGGTCTCTGTTTTTACCCTATAGTTTCGGGCAAGCAATGGCTAAAGCACCAACAGGATCAGAAAATATGAGCGTATCAGTAGCCATGGTAGGATGCAACTTAGGCTGCTTTATAGCACCATATGTGATGGCAGCTTTGGGGAAACTGATTGGAAATACAAGTGCAACTAAATCCTTTATAATTTGTT
This sequence comes from Lactobacillus melliventris, assembly GCF_042679465.1. Taxonomy (NCBI): domain Bacteria; kingdom Bacillati; phylum Bacillota; class Bacilli; order Lactobacillales; family Lactobacillaceae; genus Lactobacillus; species Lactobacillus melliventris. The sequence continues at coordinate 191,892 of NZ_JBHTMT010000002.1, forward strand.
CAATTTCATTTGTACTCATGGCGGTAATAATACTATTTTATGAATTGAAGTCATCAGCAAGCCATGATAGTATTTGAAAATTAGTTTATAAAATTAATTATCCTAGCTAACAAAAATACATTGAGTTTATTGCCCAATGTATTTTTTTATAAATATTTTATTGACAAAAATCATAATTTGAGTAATACTGAAACCGTATTCAATATACGGTATTTTGAATATTCTATAAAAAGGGGATTTTAAATTGCAAACTGCACAGTATAAAATGAGAGGATTAGCGCTAACATTTTTAGCAAAAAAGTATTTACTTTTGGAACCTGACAATCGTGTACCAACAGTAGAGGAATTTTGTAAAGAATCAAATATATCTCAGGGTACAATGCAGGCAGCAATTAGTATCTTAAAGGAGGATGGTGCAATTAGTACGAGATCAAGAGGTCATTTAGGTACATTTGTTGAAAACGTTAATCACCAAAAGCTACTTTCTTATTTAGGAAATCGTACGCTAGTTGGTTCATTGCCGTTGCCGTATACTAAAAAATATGAAGGACTCGCAACTGGAATTTACAAGGCATTTTTCAACAATGAGATTCAGGTTAGTCTTTCGTATATGAATGGTAGTGAAAAGAGACTTTCGGGATTACAGGAAGATCGTAGCAATTTCATTATAACTTCAGGATTAACTGCTGATTATTTAATTAAAAAAAATGACAACTTAGCGGAATTTTTAGTACTGCCTGAACAAACTTATGTTACAAAGCACGTTTTAGTTTTCAGAAAAGGTGAAGATGCACAAATAAAAAGTGGTGCCAAAATTGGGGTAGATACACAGTCCATTGATTATACTTTACTGACTAAATATGTGACTAAGGGCCAAGATGTACAGTTAATTCAAATGCCATATAACCAAGTGAGCAAGAGTATAGAAGAAGGACTAATCGACTTTGCTATTTGGAACGAAGATGAAGTTGTCGAACATAACTATCCACTGGCTTATAGTGAAATAGATAATAACTTGACTGTTCGCTCTTCTCAAGCTGTATTTGTTGGTAAAAAAACGGATATTTTTACAAAAAGTATTTTAGAGAAAACGATAGATGTAGATAAATTGCTAAACACACAGAAAAAAGTGATTTCTGGGGAACTTCTTCCGGAATATTAAGGATGTGGTCATTTTTAATGCAAAAACAGACAAAAAATAAGCTGAATATGCTATTGCAGGCAGGTAAAATCAATGATTTAGACGTTGAATTTCTTAATGAAATTGATAATGATTTGAGTAAATATGATGATGGAAATAAAGAAGAGATGTTGTTAATTCATGTGGCAATGACCATCTCAAGACAAAGAAATAACGAGATGATTGATGTCATGCCGGCAGATCTTTGGCAACAAATAGAAAATAAACCTGTATTTCAACGAGCAAAGCAATATTGGCTAGAAAAGAAAGCAAAATCACCCATTATCCTTAGTAAAGATGAAGATCAGTATATTATTATGCATATAGTAAATGTTCTGTCGAAGGGGGGACATTAATATGACTAAAATTGTAATTGGTGGTCAAATGGGCAAGGATGATATCAAGAAAGATTTACAAAAGTTGACGAGCGGTATGAATGTAGAAATTACCGTGAAAAGTGACTTGGATGCTGCAATGTCAATTCAAAATCATCAAGCTGATTTTTACATTGGTGCTTGTGCGACAGGGGCTGGCGGAGCACTGGCAATGGCCACAGCCTTACTTGGTTCCGAAAAAACTCTAACAGTTGCTACACCAACTAGGGTTCTAAAACCTGATGAAATTAAACAAGGAATAGAAAACGGCAAAATTGCTTTCGGTTTTACATTTAATGCTAAGGATACTGTGCTACCGGAAATTGTTAGAGCATTACCTTTATAATGGTTTTTAATATCAATATTCAATTTATAGAATATTGAATATAAGGAGGAGAAAAAATGTCAATGACTACAATTATAAATTATGTTCTAATAGCTCTCGTTGGGGGCGTTGGTTCAGTTGTGGCGAATAAAGGAATTGCTGTTTTCAATGATGGATTAAGACCAATTTATCCTGAATATTTTGACAATAAAATTAATAGGCGTGAATTAGCGCTAACATCTTTTGGAGTTAGTTTTGGGTTAATTATTGGATTTGGTATTCCAATTTCAATTGGTTCAACAATTTTGCTTGCACATAGTATTTTGCTTGCTTGTGATATTTTTGGAACTTGGACACCTAATAATAAATGGGGCGCTGCCATTGCTTTTGCTATCGGTGCAGTTTATGGCGCAGGATTGTTACTGGGATTATCTTGGATAGTTAGATTATTCAAAATGTTGCCATTTAACTTTTTCGGAGCACTTTCTCTTTTAGGTAGTCCAATATTGCTTGCATTTTGTGCATTTCCAGCGATTGCCGTTTCAGAACAACATAACGTAAAAAAGGGTGGTATTACTTTTCTTTGGACTTTTGTAACCTATGTTTTAAGCAGTAAGTTTGGTACCTTTAATCTGGGTAATGGTATTACTATCACCTTGAATGCAACTGGTATGGCATTGTTAGTAGCCATGATTTGTATGGTTTACTATGCAGCCAAAGTAAAAGGAACTAATAATTCAAACGAAAATTTGGTTAATATCTTTTCAGCACGTATCGGAAGAATTAAGAAAAATTGGATTTGGCTTTCATTAATGGGAGGACTGATTACAGCTGCCTCCAGTGAGTTGATCCTAACAATAGATGTTCTGTCACTACAATTATTAAACAAAGGACAAGTTCATGAAGCAGTATTGACTTCTTTTGCCAGAGCTATCGGATTTACTCCATTAGTATTTTCAACTGCTATTGTTACTGGTGTTTATGGCATGGCTGGAACAACCTTAATTTTTGCAATCGGCTTGTTATTAAAAGGACAACCACTCGTAGCCTTTATTGCTGGTGCTGTCTGGATGTGGATTGAAGTCCAAGCCTTAGGTGCTACTGCTAAGGGAATGGATAAATTTCCAGGCTTACGCGATATGGGTGACCATATTCGTAACTCTCTGATGGAAACTATTTCAATTTCTTTATTAATTGGGGCGGCCATTGCATGTAATAAGATGGCACCAACTTTTGGATTCTTCTGGGTTATAGGTACCTGGCTCCTAAATAAAAAAATGAAGAAGCCTTTAGTTGATATGGCTGTAGGACCAATTGCCACCATAGCTTTAGGACTTTTATTAAATATTTTAAGAATAGTGCATTTATTCTAAGGAGATTATATGACAGTTTTAAAACCAGGTATTACTTATGCCCATGAACATATTCCTATAGATCGTTCTGAAGTGATTGAAGATGAGGATGCATTACTTGATTCTCAACAGCTTGTAATACAGGAATTAAAAGAGCTTTATAAAAAAGGAGTAAGAAACTTTGTTGAAGCAACCTCTCGAGGTATTGGAAGGAATGTAGCTTATGCACAAAAAGTAGCTACAGAAACAGGAATTAATATTGTCCAAGCTACAGGCTGGTATCAATCTGCCTTTTTACCAATAGAAGTATATCAGTTATCAGTCACACAATTAGCTGAAATGATGATCAAAGACATTACAATAGGAATTAAAAATACAGATATTAAAGCTGGAGTCATAGGAGAAATTGCCACAACTAAAAATAGGTGGACTGAACAAGAAGAAAAAGTATATAATGCAGCAGTTATTGCTAGTAAAGAAACTCATACTCCAATTATGACACATACTTCAAAAGGTACTTTAGGACATGAGCAAGTTGAATTTTTTCAAAAAAAACATGCTAATTTAAGCAAAATCATTATCGGACATGTTGATTTAACCGGTAATCCTAATTATGTTTTAGAAATGTTAAAGACAGGAATCAACGTAGAAATAGATACTATAGGTAAAAATAATTATATGTCTGATGCTAAACGGGTGGACATAATTAAGGCAGCTCAAGATGCAGGCTTTACAGATCAAATTGTTATGTCGATGGACATAACCAGAAAATCTCATTTAAAAGCAAATGGTGGCATTGGTTATGCTTATTTATTGGATAGTTTCATTCCTGAGCTAAAAGCTGGCGGTGTAACTGAGGGGTTTATTAATAAAATGCTGGTAGAAAACCCTCAAAGAATTTTTGGTGGTGATTGGAATGACTGATTTTACAACATATCCGCTAGAAAGTATTACACCGGATGAAGCTTTAAAAAAGCAGTGGCAATTAGTAGATGCAATTACTAATGTTTTTGCGGGTAATGAGATTATTACCAGAGGAGACTTGGGAGTTATTCCAGGATTAAATGAACCCAAGTTTACAAAAAAGGCAGAGGAAGTAATTGCTAAGTTTTTTAATACTGAAGCCGCCATGCTGGTAAGAGGTTCAGGTACTGGCGCTATTAGAAACGCACTACATTCTGCTTTAAATGCGGGACAAACTTTGTTAGTTCATGAAGCTCCAATTTATCCCACTACCCAAGTTTCTCTAACTATGATGGGTGTAAAAACAAAAGAAGTTGATTTCAATGAAATTGATACTGTTAAATTACCGGAAAATATTGCGGGCATATTAGTTCAATATACTAGACAAAAGCCTGATGATTCTTATGATATGGGTCACGTTTTAAAAGTCTTAAGGACACGCTATAACCGCAATATTCCTATCATTACAGATGATAATTACGCTGTTATGAAAGTGCATAAAATTGGAACTGAACTAGGTGCAGATTTAAGTTGTTTTTCCACATTTAAGCTATTGGGTCCTGAAGGGATAGGATGTATAGTCGGTAAAAAAATATATTTGGATAAACTACGAGAAGAAAATTATTCTGGTGGTTCGCAAGTTCAGGGGCATGAAGCTTTGGACGTTTTAAGGGGCATGGTATATGCACCTGTTGCATTAGCTAATCAGGCTCGAGTTATTAATGAGTTAAAAGAGAGACTTAATAACAACGAGGTTCCAGGGATCAAAAAAGCTTACGTTGCAAATGCACAATCAAAGGTTTTACTGGTGGAATTTGCTCATCCGATAGCAAAGGAAATTTTAAAAAATATAGCTAAATTTGGTGGTGCACCTAATCCAGTTGGTGCGGAATCTAAATATGAAATAGTTCCAATGATATACAGAGTTTCAGGAACATTTAAAGCATATGATCCTGAATTATTGGACAATACTATTCGAATAAATCCATATAGAGCAGGTGCAGATACTATTATTAACATTTTACAAAAATGTATAAGGGAGGTGAAATAGTGTTTTTACCTTCACTAAAAAAATATAACCCTTGTCTAATTGATTATGCAGTTCAACTTCATCAAAGTGGTCAGATTTTACCAGACACTTATGTCGTTGATTTGGAAGCAATTAAGAAAAATACCAAAAAAATGGTTAAGGTAGCTCAAGAAAATAAGGTTGAGTTGCTTTATATGACAAAGCAATTTGGTCGTAATCCAGTTATAGCTAAAACGATTGAAGAAGCCGGAATACCACTAGCAGTAATTGTTGATTTTAGGGAAGCGGAAACCTTTATGCATTATGGACTGCACCTCGGTAATGTGGGAAATTTGGTGCAAATGCCGAGAAGCTTAGTAAAAAAAGTCTTAGCTTATGGAACCAAATACGTAACGGTTTATTCGATGAACAATTTAGTATATATCAATCAGATAGCTAAAGAATTAAAAATAACTCAAAAAATCATCCTTAAAGTTATAGGAAATAGTGATGAACTCTATCCGGGACAAGTGGGAGGGTTAACTATCAGCGAGTTTGAGTCTAATTTCACTAAAATCGTAAACTTTTCAAATGTTGAGTTGGTTGGTATAACCTGTTTTCCCGCCCTTTTATTTAATGACACTACTAATAAAATTGAACCTACTACTAATATTAAAACTATAGAAAAAGTCAGAAAAATATTTCGGGAAAATAATTATCCTTTACAGGTTGTGAGTTTACCCTCTGCTACATGTTGCAATTCAATTCCATTAATTAAAAAATTGGGAGGAAACGAAGGGGAGCCCGGTCATGGTTTATCAGGTACTACGCCACTTCATGCAAATTCAAGGCAACCGGAAATTCCGGCATACTGCTATGTTAGTGAGATTTCGCATAGTTTTAAGGGCCACAGCTATTTTTATGGCGGAGGATATTACAGAAGAGGACATGTACATAATGCATTAGTATTTGCTGATAATCAGGAATATGAAAGTAAAGTTTTACCTTTTGATAATGAAAATATTGACTATTACTTGGAGCTTGAAGATTCTTATACGGAGGGTGCAACAGTTATTACTGATTTTAGGACGCAAATTTTTGTTACAAGAAGTGTTGTAGCGATTGTAGATGGTTTGCAATCAGGCAAGCCAAAATTATTAGGTTTATATGATAGTCAGGGCAAGCATATGCCTAAGGAGATAATGTAATGAGTAAATTTGGTGTAATAGTTTTAGACGGCTTTGGTGTTGGTGCAATGGACGATGTACCTCAAGTCCGGCCTAATGATGTTGGTTCAAATACAGCTTTAAATATCATTAAAGCTGAGCCGAATATTGACATTCCCAATCTTGAAAGATTAGGTTTAATTAATGCAATTGGTGTTGAACGTGGCAGACATATTTTTTCACCGGACGCGAATTGGGGTACAGCTCTTCTTAAACATCACGGAGCTGATTCTTATTTAGGACACCAAGAAATAATGGGAACTAATCCACCAATGCCTTTACTTCAACCCTTTAATGAAGTAATTGATCAGGTTGAAAAGCAGGTAAAAGAAGACGGCTTTGCTGTAAAAAGATACGGAGATCCAGGATTAGAAATTTTAGTTGTTAATAACTGTGCAACTGTTGCTGATAATTTAGAAGCAGATCCAGGACAAGTATATAATGTTACGGCTACTTTAGATAAAATGTCATTTACAGAAATTACAAAATTAGGAGAATCTGTTAGAAAAGTAGTCAAAGTATCCAGAGTAATTGCTTTTGGTGGTAGTGATGTGACCATTGATAATATTCTTGATGCTCGGCACATTAAAAAAAAGTATGTTGGTATTTCTGCACCGGAATCAGGTGTATATAAGAAAAATTACCATGTTGTTCATTTAGGTTACGGTATTAATCCCAAGGTCCAGCTAGCTAGTATTTTGATTCGCCATGGAATTGATGTAGCCTTAATTGGTAAAGCTTCTGATATAGTAAGAGGTGACACTGATAGAAGATTTCCTGGTGTAGATAGTAACTACTTATTTGATAGATTTATGGATCAGGTAAAAGAAATAAATAATGGATTAATTTTCATGAATATTCAGGAAACTGACTTAGCTGGTCACTCTGAAGATACAGATCATTATGCAAGTATTTTGGAAATTGTAAATAGAAGATTGCCAGAAGCGGAACAGTATTTTACCGGAGATGATATTTTAATTGTCATGGCAGATCATGGTGATGATCCTACTATTGGTCATGCACAGCATACTAGGGAAAAGGTTCCTTTATTAATATATAAAGAGAATGTTCATTATAAATATGTTGGTGAAAGAGAATCTCTTTCTGATGTTGGTGCAACTGGGGCTGAATTCTTCGGAGTAGAAATGCCACAGAATGGAACTAGCTTTCTCAATAGAATAACAGGAGGTGTGGATATTTCTTGATAATGCTATAACATATTTAAGGCTTTTACTAAATTATATAGAAGAAAAATGCGGCTCACATGGGTCGCATTTTTTGTTTGGGTAAAAAATCTTTTTAGGTTTAGAATGAAAGAAAAGGGGGGCTATGCTTATGGAAAATGTCAAAATTATTCAAGGTGACATTACTAAATTAACTACAGATGCAATTGTTAATGCCGCAAACAAGTCTTTATTAGGTGGTTTGGGCGTTGATGGTGCAATACACCAGGCAGCTGGACCGCAGCTGCTGGCCGAGTGCAGACAGCTTCATGGCTGTGAAACAGGCCAGGCTAAGATTACCAAGGGGTACAAGTTACCTGCCAAGTTTGTCATTCATACTGTGGGGCCAATTTATTCAGGTTCTAAACAAGATAATGAGTTATTAAGGGACTGTTATATAAACTCGTTAGCTTTAGCTAAAGATCATAATTTGCATAGTATTGCTTTTCCGGCAATTTCTACTGGGGCTTACGGTTTTCCTGCTGCACCAGCTGCCCATATTGCTTGTGCAGCCGTGCAGAATTGGCTTACGGAGCATTCTGACTATCAAATGAAAGTTATTATGTGTGCCTTTGATGCCAAAACGACAGAATTATACCGAGCAGAAGTTAAAAAATATGCTTGAGTAAAAATTAAAAAAGTTGCTTTCAATTGCTTTTCGAAAATTAATCTTCCTGACATCGAACTATCCCTTTAATTGCTAAATCTTATTTCAATAATTTAGCCACAATAATACCCCCAAATTTGTTCTAAATCTGGGGGTATTTTCACATAAATAAAGCTTTTATTTTACAATCAGGGCAAAGGCTTCATATGGCCTTAAGTTAATGTTGTTAAGTGATTGCGGTGCATTATAGTTACTAATTAAAACTTGATCAATTATATCTGGTGCAGAAAACTGTTCGGCACTACCAGTCAAATTGGCAACGACTAACCAGCGCTCGCCAGCAAGTTCACGATAATAAGCCAAGGCGTTAGGACTCGCAGGAACAGGTGTAAAGCTGCCATTAGTGATAATTTCGTTTTCATGACGTAATTTAATGAGTTTTTGATAGGTATAAAAAATTGATTGTGGGTCTGCTAAAGCGGCTTGAACATTAATATCCTGATAATTAGGATTAAGCGCTAGCCAAGGCTTACCAGTAGTAAAGCCAGCAGACTTAGCCGTTGACCATTGCATCGGTCTGCGCGCATTGTCGCGTCCTTTAGCATTGATTGACCTGATCAGTTCTTCTTTGGTATAACCTTGCTTGATTCGCTCATTATACATATTGATACTTTCGAGGTCTTCAATTTCTGAAATATCCTTGACTGGGCAGTTAGTCATACCAATTTCTTCACCATTATAAATATACGGAGTACCACGCATTAAATGTAAGGCAATGGCAAACATTTTGGCAGACTGTACGCGATATTTGCCGTCATCACCCCAACGTGAAATGACACGGGGAATGTCATGGTTTTCCCAAAATAAACTATTCCAACCGTGGTTATAATCTATTTGCGTCTGCCATTTAAGCAAAACTTCCTTAAGATCACTGGCTTTAAACGGCTTGAGATCCCATTTTGGTTTTCCCGGTTGCTTATCAATATTCTGATCTTCAAACTGAAAAATCATTGAGAGTTCATGTCGAGCGGGGTCTGAATATTTACGGGCGCTGTCAAGGTCGGCACTCCAGGTCTCACCAACAGTGACTACATCACGGTTAGCTAAAACAGCTTGGTTCATTTCCTGAAGATAATGATGAAGCTGTGGACCATTTTCGCGAATTTTGCGATCAGGCTCTTTGCCAATCAGTTCGATTACGTCCATTCGGAAGCCGCCAATGCCTTTATCAAGCCAGAAGTTCATCATGTCGTATATTTTGTGCCGTAATTGCGGATTTTGCCAATTCAAATCTGGTTGTTGCGGGGCAAAAAAGTGTAGGTAATACTGGCCCGTTTGATCATCGAATTGCCAGGCAGAACCTGAAAAGTCAGATTTTAAATCATTTGGTTCATGACCAGCAACAGGATCACGCCAAATATAAAAATCGCGGTAAGGATTATCTTTACTTTTGCGTGCCTCGATAAACCATTGGTGTTGATCAGAAGTATGATTAACAACTAAGTCCATGATGATCCGAATGTTGCGTTTTTTAGCCTCACTAATCAGCCTGTCCATGTCTTGCATAGTGCCATATTGCGGATCAATCGCTTCATAATCAGCAATATCATAACCATTATCGATGCCGGGAGATTTGTAAATTGGCGAAAGCCAAATTGCATCGATCCCCAATTTTTGCAAATAATCCAAGTGACTAATAATGCCGGGTAGGTCTCCGATACCGTCACCATTGCTATCTTGGAAGGACTTGGGATAAATTTGATAAATTACTGCATTTTTCCACCAAGGTGTCATATTAATTCTCCTTTGCAATCGCTAACATTATCAGTTAATTATAACACTGCAGAATAATGAGAATTAATGTTACCGGTATCTGATTAAAGTCCTAAATCTGAGCGTAATTGCAGTGCTTCTTCGTCATTGCCCAGCTGCAATAAAGCATCTTTTAAGCATAACATGGGCTTGCAGTCACGATCTGGCGTAGTTTGTGCGTGAGCCAAAGAACTGAGAATGGCTTCGTTAACTATATCAACTGTAATCCTAAAGTAGCGGTCAATTTTGTCATCAGTAATTGCCTGAACCGTACTTAATTCGTGGTCAGGAAAATGACTTATGCGGTTAGCTGTAGAAAAGGCCAGGGTAACCTCACCGCTGCCATTACCACTAAAGGAGCCAGTGCGTGTAATGCCAATACCAGAACGCTTGGCAATGCGTTTTAATTGCCTCGAGTTAAACGGAATATCGGTAGCAATTATTGTGATAATACTCCCTTTTTCCTTACTGTCTTTGTTATCCACAAACTTTTTACCAATAGCATGGCCGTAAATATTGAGATCGGTGCTAAGACCAAAATTGGACATGACTAGCGCGCCCATTGTAAAGGTTTTACCGTCAATCTCGACTTGCCTTGATGCAGAGCCAATACCACCTTTGAGTTCATAGCAGCGCATACCTGTACCGCCACCAACACCGCCTTCAGCGAAATCAGTTGCGGCCGCGGTAAAAGCATCGTTAACATCGTCTTCGGTGACACCCAAATCGCGAATATGATTAATTGAACTGTCATTACATTCCATGATGATCGGATTAATGCTACCAGTTGAAAGGCCAATTTCTGGGTTTTCGGCCAGCATTCTTTTGACCAGAGCCATCGAGGCAGTGCCCACGCTGAGAGTATTGGTTAACACCAGAGGCGTTTCGATTGTACCCAGTTCATTAATTTGAATTAAACCTGTACTTTTGCCAAAGCCGTTAATCACATGTGTAGCGGCCGGCATTTTTTCCCGAAAAATATTATCTGGGCAAGGGTTGATTACAGTGACACCGGTTCTGAGTCTATCAGTGACAACTGTCTTGTGGCCAACTGTCACTCCGGCAACATCTGTAATTAAGTTTTTTGGTCCAGGCTTAGTATCGCTAAGCGCAAATAAAAGTGGCTTGTTAAGTCCCATTTTTACTCCTTTTTTTAAAAAAATTTTCTTCTCTTATTAAAACGGTTTGCCAATTTTAATGCAAGACAAAATGGTTCTACAAAAACAATCTGATGCAAGGCTAGGTAGTCAACAAGCGCACAGCTTTTGGCTGCGCCAATTTATGCAATCTGCTAATCAGGATTAGATTGGCAGAAAACAAGGCAAAGAAAAAAGAACCAAACAGTTTTACTTACTCACTAGGAGTTATTATGCCAAGCAAAAAGAAACCCGATTAGCAGCGACACCTACTAATTGGGTTTCTTTATTTATGAAAAGTATTTTTTATTATCTAAAGTTAGCTTTCTTAACAAATTGGTTCTTGCCTATGATGTAGTACCACTTGTTGTGCATCTTGACTGCACCACCGTAAGTTCTAACTTTCTTATTCTTCTTTAGAACTTTACGTCCAAGGCGCTTAACTTTCTTGTTAGCTTTCTTAGAGTAGATATAAGCATTGTGCTTTAATTTACGGTTAACTCCAGTTATATTAACTGCTTTGACAAAGTCATTATTGCCCAAATCATAGTATTTTTTGCCTTGAATTAGCTTAGTGCCATATGTTTTGACCGTTTTGCCAGCAAAGTACTCACCCTTTTTACGGACGCCATTTTCATCATAAACATATGAATTGTGGAAAACAGTTCTTGTAACAGAACTTAAACCAGTAGCATTTTTAGTGTAAATGTAAGTAATGTCTTGATTTTGATCACTGTAAAAGCCGGTAGCATTATCAGGCCTGGTTTTTAGCGTATAGCCCGCAATTTCTACAGGAGAGGTAATATAGCCATCGCTGACATTACCCTGTAATACCGTATCGGGTGCAAGTTTATTGCCGCTTTCATCTTGATAATGAACAATCACATTTGCGGCTTTGACTGGGGTTGAAGCGGCTGGAGTAGAAGGGACGGATACGGGAACAGCGGAATAAACGAACTTGACACTTTGCGGCTGATCAGTGAAAAAGCCACTGGCGTTAGCGGGAATTTCCTTGATAATATATCCTGGAATTGTTTTAGGTGTTAGTTTATAGCTGTTACCGATTTTACCGTTTAAACTTGTTTCATCCGCAATAGACTTGCCGTCAATATCTAAATAAAAAGCCTTAATAGCTGCACCCGGACGAATAAACGTGTCATCAATTCCTTGGGACGCTAAATCATTAGAAGATAATTTCTGGTTTGCTTGTGGTGCGTCTTCAGTGCCATTGCCAACATTAACCCATGTTCCTGGAGTATCAAGATATGACTCATTAATATTGGTCTTTTTACCTAGTTTAAGGGTGTTCAATTTAGTAAGTCCATCTAACATATAACCCTTGTCAATAGCGGGATTTATGACGAAACTGCTGAGATCAAGTTCTTTTAAATTACTACAACCATTAAACATTCCCATCATATCGTTCACTTTAGAAGTGTCAAACGATGACAAGTCTAACTTGGTTAAGCTGGAACAATCTTCAAAAACTCTTATCATGTTGGTAACATTACTAGTATTAAATTTGCTAAGGTCTAGAGCAGTTAAACTGGAGCACCCACTAAACATGAATTTCATACTGTTTACATTAGCTATTGTGAATTTAGGTGAAAACTTAATGCTCTGCAAATTTTCACAACCTTGAAACATGCCTTCTACATATTGTGTATTGGTGGTATCAAAGCCGGACAAATCCAGGTCAGTCAATTTACCGCAATCCGCAAACATATAAAGCATATTAGTAACTTTGGGAGTCTGTAAATCACCGATGCCGTCTATGCTGGTTAAATTTTTACAATTTGCAAACATGTACCTCATGTCAATGGCATCAGATGTATCAAGATTTTTTAGACCGGTAATTTTAGTTAAATTAGGTAAGCCTCTGAACATTTCTGCAGCCGAATTAACTTTTAATTGACCAGTAAACTTCACTTCCTGAATATCATCTTTGTTAATGCCATTAATATAGGCCATAGATCCGGGTTGAGTAACACTGCCGCCGGGAACAGTAACTACGTGGTTGCTATAAGTGACGTCGAGGTTTCCCCATTTAAAAGTATTAGGAGCTGAATCTTGAAATTGAGGCGCCTCTGGAGTGTTAACTTTTGGTTGATCGTTTGTGGTAGATTTAGGGAACGCAACTTTATTGTTAGCATAATTTTTACCAGCAACAGTTTGCTTGGTAAGGGATGAAAGCACTGTCTCATCGGCTTTGACTGTTTTAGGGGTCATGGATAATAAGCTTAAGCTGGCAGCAGCAATGCTAAAGTACATTAATGAAGTTTCTGTTTGCTTAGAATTCTTTTTCTTACTCATGTTACTATTCCTTCTTCAACAATAAAATAAATGTATACTTGATTAATATTTAGCTTATAATTTATTAAAGGTATTATACAATGCTTTTAGTTTATTAACATAATTTATACACTTTTATTTGAAAAGAACAAATAGTTAATTTGATTAATAAATTGCCAAGCTGGCTTGCTTACTCACTAGGAGTTATTATGCCAAGCAAAAAGAAACCCGATTAGCAGCGACACCTACTAATTGGGTTTATTTATGAAAATTATTTTTTATGGCTCTATAATTTATCCTGTTGATGACTTATCCATGTAGTAAGCTGTTAATAGGTTTTTTAGCGCAAAATCCAAATGCGCACAAGTCGCCAGCCAATGGCTAAAACAAAAATAACATTAAAGGCAATGATTACCGTCTTGATGAAGGTCATATTTTGGTAAAACTTTGGCCGGGCTGCAGGCCGAACCTGCTCGGACTTTTTAATCTTTTTCTGGTCTTTTTTGGCTGTTAAAGACTCCTGGCGTCTTTTTTTACTTTGCTTTGGCTTAGCGGTTAATTCTGTAGCAATTAAGTTGTGTTTCGTCGCTTTATTTTTAGCGATTAAATCGCCTTGTACAACCGTCCGGTGCTGGCCGTAGCCATACTTAGAGGTATTAAAGTCAGAACAGGTAATCAATGTGATCATGCTTTTATCCTGCACGTTGTTTTCGACTTCAACCTGAGTGGGTTTAATAGCAAAAGAAATTGTTTTGATTTTATACGTATATATATGATGTAAGTCAGTTATGTAAATGAGGTCGCCGGGGCGTGATAAGTGCAAATTATCTAAAACGGCGGGACCATAAGACCCCATGTAGTGTCCTGCGAGTACGTAATTATTAGCACCACCCATGACACGGTCGGGCAGGCAAGTTACCACACCATATTCTAGATTTTGATTCTGGTCTCCGTAGCCGGCAAAAAGGGGATTATGAATATTGACACTGGGAATAGCAATTCTGCCAATGGCATAGGCCTTAATTTGTTTAGCTCTGAGAACTTCGGCCGCACTGACTGACTTAGTTTTGCTGGCATCGTAATTTGTTGTGCGTTTTTTATTTCTATCTGCTTTCTTTTGTGTTAAAGTGGTATTTGCTTTTTGCGCATTTTGTTGAACGACATAGGAGTTACCGAACCCGGAACCAAAAAAGATCAGAGTTACTCCCAGGTAAAAAAGGGCTCCTAATAGTAATACACGAATAGTAGACCACACTTGATATTTTAAAGAACGTTTTTGCTTTTTATTTGCCATTGAACTATTTCTCTTTAAACTTCTATATTAGTTTTCTGCTATTATTTAAGTATAAATTTGCGTAAAGCACAATTATTTGTTTTGTAGGAAACACTTAAAAATAATAATCAAATAAGTATTGAAATCGCTTATACACTACTTTATAATATCAGCTGTAAGTAGACGTGTTACTGATTTGATCAGGCATTAACCTATGAACAATACTTATTTTGGTACTGTTTGTAGGTTTTTTTATTGGAAAGGAAGTAAGTTGAATGAAATTTGTAAAGAATTTTAACAACAATGCTGCCTTGGTGTCTGATGAATCTGAAGTAGACTGGGTGGTGATTGGTAACGGGATTGGCTTCGGTAAAAAAGCTGGCGATCCCATTGATGAGGACAAGATTTCGCGCCGTTTTATAGCAGTTGGGGAAAACCTTAAAATGGTTGACAGCGTGCGGGATATTGATCAGAGGACTTTAGCATTAACTACTGCTGTGATTAATTTGGCCAGCCAACAATTGCAAATAACTTTTTCGGATTATCAGTTTATGGTATTAGCAGATCATATCAACTTTATGTTAACCCGTGCTACTGAAAATATTGAATTGGGTCAGGATACGCTTGGCTGGGAAATGCGAAAATTATTTCCTAAAGAATACGGCACGGCTCAGGAAGCGTTAGAACTGATGCAGGAAAAAACCAAGCTTGATTTTCCTACAAGCGAAGCAGCATATCTGACATACCATTTTATTAACGCTGGCTCTGGTCAAACCAAACTGCAGGATACTATCAAAATTACTAAGCTTATTCGCGGAGTAGTTGATATTATTCAGTACCAGTATGGGATGCAACTTGATACTGAATCATTTAATTTTAACAGGTTCATGACGCATTTACGTGCCTTCATGGTAAGGCATATGTGTGGCGAATGTGAGAAGGATTCGGGTGAAGAACTTGATAATTCTTTAATTGAACTGATGAAAGTCAAGTATCAAAAGGCGTATGACACTGTCCAAAAAATCGGCACGTACTTATATAAACAAACAGGCTGGAAAATGCAGCCTGATGATCAGGTATATTTAACTCTTCATGTCTGGCGGGTAACGCATAGACAAAATGATGCACAATTACAAAAGAGTTAATTCTACGATATTTTAATAATTAATTAGTTTAAACGGTGTGTTACTGTTTACAGGCATTAACCCGAGAACTTTAGGTGAAAGTCTCACAAAAAATTAGTGAGATGTTTTCTTGAAGTTCCCGGGTTTTGCTATTTAGGAGGAAAAATGGCATACGAAGATTTAAGTAATGAAATTATCGCTGACGTTGGCGGTAAAGACAACGTAGTCAGTGTAGTTCACTGCACTACCCGTTTACGCTTTAAGTTGAAGGATATGAGCAAGGCAAATGATGACAAATTAAAAGCCACTGCTGGCGTAATATCTGTTGTCAAGTCTGGCGGTCAATACCAAGTCGTTATTGGTAATAATGTCGCTGATGTCTATGATACTTTGGTTAAAGTAGGTGGCTTTTCTGGTGGCGGCAGCGTTTCTGATGATGACGTTGACAGCAGCAATGTGAGCTTAGCTGATAAATTTATTGACTTGATTTCCGGTATTTTTAACCCACTTCTAGGTGCAATGTGTGCTGGTGGTATGATTAAAGGCTTTAACGCAATGTTTTTGGCGTTTGGCTGGCTATCAGCAACTTCTGGAACATATGTTATTTTAAACGCCATTGGCGACAGTTTATTCTATTTCTTACCTATTATTTTAGGAATTTCTTCAGCAAAAAAATTTGGAATCAACACATATCTAGGTGCCACTATTGGAGCTGCCCTTTGTTATCCTTCAATTGTGTCAATGGCAAGCAGTAAAACTGCACTGTTTACTGTCTTTAAGGGCACATTCTTAGAAGCACCGGTTCACATGACCTTTTTGGGCATTCCAGTAATTTCGATGAACTATACCACATCGGTTATTCCGATTATCATTGCGGTCTGGTTTGCTTCTAAAGTGCAAAAGGTTGCTCGTAAGGTCATTCCAGATGTTGTTAAAACTTTCTTAGTACCATTTATCGTTTTATTAATTACTGTTCCAGTTACTTTTCTTGTTATCGGACCAGTTGCAACTTGGCTAGGTAACGGAGTTGCGGAAATTGTTAGTGCAATTTATAACTTTAGCCCAGTGATCGCTGGTATCTTAATGGGTGCTTTCTGGCAAGTATTTGTCATCTTTGGCGTTCATTGGGGCTTTGTGGCAGTTATGATGACTAACATTGCTGCTATGGGCTTTGACCCGATTATTGGTTTATCATTTGCTGCATCATTTGCACAAACTGGTGTGGTTTTAGCTATGATTTTCCAAACTAAAGACGAAAAGACTCGCAGTCTGGCTATTCCAGCATTCGTATCAGGTATCTTCGGTGTTACCGAACCAGCTATTTATGGTTTAACATTGCCACGTAAGAAGCCATTTATTCTCAGTTGTATTGCTTCTGCTGTTGGTGGCGGCTTAATTGGACTCTTTGGCACAAAAACTTATTTGATGGCCGGAATGGGTATCTTCGCAATTCCGTGTGCTATGGGTAAAAATGGCATTGACATGGGCGTCTATGGCTTGATGATTGGTATGGCTGCGGCAATCATTTTAGGCTTTATATTGCAAATGCTTTTGGGTAAGAAAAGCGTTGATGAGAATTTAGCTGGACAAGCTGCAGGTTCTGCTGCAACAAATGGTTCTGCGGATTCAGCAGCTGTTAAGCCGGAAGCTTCATCTAATAAGGAAGAAAAATTAGTGGCTCCGTTAACTGGCCAGGTTGTACCATTAAGTAAAGTCAAAGATGAAGTATTCTCTAGCGGCTCAATGGGTAAGGGTATTGCAATTGAACCTCAAGAAGGCAAAGTTTGCTCACCTCTTGATGGTGAAGTAGTGATGGTTTTCCCTACTGGACACGCTATCGGCCTTAAATCCAATAATGGTGCAGAAGTCATGATTCACATCGGTATGGATACAGTTGAACTTGATGGCAAGGGCTTCACTACTTTAGTTAAAAAGGATCAGAAAGTTAAAAAGGGTGAACCTTTAATTAGCTTTGATCTGGAAGCCGTCAAAGAAGCTGGTTTTGAAACTACAACACCAGTGGTTGTTACTAATTCTAATAATTATCATGAAGTTAATGCTGTTGCAAATGGTACAATAACCATTGGGGATGCATTACTAGATTTAAAATAACGAAAGGAGACAATGATGACTACAAATAATTTTCCTAAAGGCTTTTTATGGGGCGGTGCTACTGCTGCTAACCAATTAGAAGGTGCCTACCAAGAAGGAGGCAAAGGCTTATCCTTGCCAGACGTTTTACCTGGTGGCAAAGACAGAATGAAGATTATTGCTTCACCTGACTTTGATTTTAAGCTAAACCCAGACTATGTTTATCCTAATCATATTGGTATTGATCACTATCATCATTACAAAGAAGACATTGAGCTTTTTGCTGAAATGGGCTTCAAGTGTTACCGCTTTTCAATTGCCTGGTCCAGAATCTTTCCTAATGGGGATGAGGAAACTCCTAATGAAGAAGGCCTTAAGTTCTACGATGCTGTAATTGACGAGTGTTTAAAGCATCACATTGAGCCTGTAATTACTATTTCACATTACGAAATGCCGCTGCATTTAATTACTGAATACAGCAGCTGGAAGAATAAGAAGCTGATCGACTTCTACGAGCGCTTTGCCCGCACTGTTTTAACCCGCTACCAAGATAAGGTTAAATACTGGATGACTTTCAACGAAATCAACAGTGCCGCTCACTTCCCAATTATGGGTCAAGGTCTCACCATCAGTAATGGCGCTGGTGACAAAAAGAATGTTTATCAAGCATGGCACAATCAATTTGTCGCTAGTGCTAAGGCTGTTAAAATTGGTCATGAACTCAATCCTGATATGAAAATTGGCTGCATGATTCTATATGCTACAACATACAGCTACGATTCTAACCCTAAGAACCAATTGGCTACCTTGCAAGATAATCAGGCTAATAACTTTTTCTGCGCTGATGTTCAAGTTAGAGGACATTACCCAGCTTACACTAAGAGTTTATTGGCTCGCCAAGGTGTTAAATTATCAGACCTTGATTACACTGATGAAGAACTGGCATTGTTAGCTCAATATCCAGTTGACTATATTGGCTTTAGTTACTATATGTCTTCTGTAGTTGATGTTACTCATGAAAACCAAGAAACTGCTAACGGCAACTTAATGGGCGGCGTTAAGAACCCATTCTTAAAGAGCAGCGACTGGGGCTGGCAAATTGACCCGACAGGCTTAAGAATTGCCTTAAATCAACTGTCAGACCGCTATCAAAAACCTGTATTCATTGTTGAAAATGGTTTAGGTGCGGTAGACAAGCCGGATGAAAATCATTATGTCGCAGATGATTACCGGATTGATTATTTGCGTGAACATATTGAAGCTATTTCCCAGGCAATCGACGATGGCGTTGACGTCATGGGCTACACTCCTTGGGGTTGTATTGATTTGGTCAGTGCCTCAACTGGTGAAATGTCGAAACGTTACGGTTTTATCTATGTTGATGAAGATGATGAAGGCCACGGAACCTTTAAGCGCTACAAGAAAAAGTCTTTTGACTGGTACAAGAAGGTTATTTCTACTAACGGTGCTGATTTATGGTAAATCTTGGCGGAGATACGACTCGGCTCATGTGAGCAAAATAAACAAGAAAAAGCGTGCTTAAAAGCACGCTTTTTTGCTATGTCAATTTCTATTGCAATTTTTTCAAAACATTGATTGCTATAAACTAATTAGTCATAGTTAGGCTGCATAGATTATATAAATCACCTTTTTGCTTCATTAATTCTTCATAAGAACCTTCTTCAGTAATAGTGCCGTCTTTCATAAAAATTATCGCATCATATTTTTGTAATAAGTTGGGATTCAATTTATGTGTTACCACAATTGATGTTAAATCCTTTATTTCTAAAATGGCATTTTCAATTGCAGTAGTATTTTTTTGATCTAAAGATGAAGTTGCTTCATCCATTAATAAAATAGGTGTTTTTCTAATTAATGCTCGCGCTATAGAAATTCTTTGCTTTTGGCCACCAGATAAAGCTTTGCCATTTTCGCCAACATTCAGATCAACGCCCTTAGAATTGCCGTCTACTAGCTTTCTTAAACCAGCCTTATTTATAGCATAATTCAGTTCTTTATCTGTAAAAGATTTCCCTAGCATTATATTATACGCAAGAGAATTATCAAAAATATAGACGTCCTGTTGGACAATATTTATTAGTTTATAAAGCGATGACAAATTAATGTTATTGATATTTACGTTATCTATACTGATGTTGCCATCCTTAGTCAATTTGTAATATCTCATTAGTAACTTTAATAATGTTGTCTTACCGCTGCCCGACATACCTACAAGCGCGTATTTTTTGCCTTTTTCTATTTGTAAATTGATGTGTGAAAGTACCCTCTTTCCCGTTTCACCATGCTGGGGATAGGAAAAACTAACGTTGGTCAATTTAATCTCATTTTCAAATCTGTTCAATTCCAAATAGTTGCTGTTATCTTTTACCGGATTATGCACTTTCTCCAGCAACTGATTCAGAGTTTTGCTGGCGGCTAAACCAGCCTTTTTGTTATTCATTTCCAGACCCAATTTGCTCAGTGGCATTACAATAAAATTAACTAATTGCACAATTGCTGTAACTCCGCCAATACTGGTGTTTCCATTAATTACCATAAACATTCCTAGTCCGTATGCAACCAGAAAAACTAAATATCCAGAGAAATTCGAAATTGATACCGAAATATTATTAAGTTCTGACAGAGAAAACTCACTATCAGCCCGTTTATCGTTACCGTTCTGAAATTCTTTGCTAATTTGCTTTTCAATATTAAAGCTTTTAATTACTAAAAAGCCTGAAAATGCGTCTTTTACCTTGGAGACATAGGCATTTTGTTGCGTTAAAGCCAGATTTTGCTTTGCCTGCATTTTCCCACCCAACAAACTCATAACAATAATTGGCACTAAACTTACTATTAGCACTGCTATTGACAGCTGCCAGTTAATCATAAACATCCCTATAATCGAGAAAAGCAATAATGACGAGTTAGAAACAATACTAAAGAAAGATTTGATATATTTTTCCTCAATTGTCGAAACAGTATTGGTCATTGTTGCTAAAAAATCTCCGGTACTATTGTTGCTGAATTCATTTAGGTCACTTGCAATAATCTCATTAAAAATATGCCTGCGATATTTTTTACTAAAATTATTAACAAACCTATTTTTGGTTAGTTCACTAGTAAAAACAGCAGCTGCCAAAAATATACACACTAATAAACAAACAAATATTGCATTTTTTAATTCATAAACATTCCTGGCAATCCCTGAGTCAATTAATCTTTTTAACACCAAAGCAAGCAATAAGTTTACAAGGGGATAAACTATTCCCGAAAAAAAGAGCGCAAGATAGTAGTTTAACTTATCATATTTTTTGTAATTTTCCATTAATATAAACATCCTTTCTATTCTAAAAAACATAAGTAAAAGTATCTAATTATTTTAAATTCTTCTACGTCTTCTCACTATACGCTAAACATTTTATAATCGAAAGAACTATTTTAAAATAAAGTTATATTTTTTAAAATTATAAAATAATAGTTATTTTGATAGTTCTGCGTAAAAAATTATAGAAAGTTTTTTTAAAAATAGGCAGGTCAGGTTAGTATTAATTTGAAGGATATTAAGCATAGAAAAAAGTATTTCATTATAAATACAGAAAAAATAGTTTCTACGAATCACAAAGGATTGTTTATATTTTGTCTTAATGAGAACATCTGATCTGGAGTATTTAAACAGATACAGGAGGAAAATAATGAAGGGAAAAATTTATGCTAAGGCGCAACAGGTTGGCAAGACATTCATGTTGCCAATTTCGTTGCTTCCGATAGCGGGATTATTTCTAGGATTGGGTGCTTCTTTTACCGGTCCGACTTTTATAAGGTTGTATCATTTGGAAAGTATTTTATCGCCAGGGATGCCGTTAAACAGGTTTTTAAGCATTTTAAATGACTGTGGCTCTGTAGTCTTTGACAATCTAGGCTTGCTATTTGCTGTCTCTATAGCGTTGGGAATGGCAAAAAGTGAAAAAGGGGTCGCTGCGCTTTCTGCGGTTGTAGGCTACTTTTTAATGTACGCTTCCTTAACCAGTTCAATTAAAAATCTCAGAAATTTAAATCAGCTCAAACAAGTTAATGGCTTAATTACAAATGTGTTGGGTCTTAACAACACAATGAACCTGGGAGTATTCGGGGGAATTATTATTGGGTTGATAGTCGTATGGCTACACAATAAGTACTACAATATTAAACTGCCAGATGTAATTTCATTTTTCGGCGGGACTCACTTTCCGCCAATAGCCGCCGCGGTTTCTGGCGTAATATTAGGAATTTTGCTTTCATATATTTGGCCTTATTTTGCTGCTGGAATTTCTGCTTTGGGCTTCTTTATTGCTAAATCAGGAGTAGTTGGTTCCTTTCTATACGGATTAATCTACAGAATGTTGATACCCTTTGGTTTACACCACATTTTCTATTTGCCATTTTGGCAAACAGCGGTAGGTGGAACGGCTGTTGTTGCTGGTCATACCGTGCAAGGTGCCCAAAATATTGTTTTTGCACAATTAGCTGCCGGCGGGAAAATTTCGTATGAAGCTGCCAGATTCTTTTCATTTTAGTTCCCAGAAATGATTTTTGGCTTGCCAGCTGCTGCCCTTGCAATGTACTCTGTAGCTCGTAAAGATAAAAGGAGTGAAATTAAAGGACTTTTAGTATCCTCTGCGGTAACTTCCATTTTAACTGGAATTACCGAACCACTTGAATTTACTATTTTATTTGCTTCACCATTTTTGTATTTTGGCGTTCACTGTGTACTTTTTGCTTTTTCTGCAGTCTTTGTAACATTGCTAAAAGTAGGAGTAGGCTTTACCTTTTCCGGTGGCTTAATAGACTTTATTCTTTATGGTGTGTTACCCGGAAATGCCAGAATTAATTGGGTTCCAATCATCTTCTTAGGTATTGCTTATTTCGTTGTTTACTATTTCTTGTTTAGATTTGTAATTACTAAGTTCGATCTCAATACGCCTGGTCGTAAAGATGATACTACTTTAAAAATCAAGAAAGATTATGTTGATAATAAGAAATTTACTGCTCTAACTAAAGATGAACAAGTAGCTTATGAAATAGTAGCAGCTCTAGGTGGAACTGATAATTTAGTGAATGTTGACAACTGCGCCACAAGACTGCGGGTGACAGTTAAAGATGGCAATTTAGTAGATAAAGAAACATTAACCGCAACGGGAGCAACGGGAATGGTAGTTAACGGTGCATCTGTTCAAGTAATTTATGGCACTACTATCGGCAACATTAAAACAAATGTAATGGATCTGATTAATAGCGGCAAAGCACCAAAAACTGTTGCAAATTCTGTTAAGCCTGCAAATAGTTCGAAGTTAGATTCAGAGGATAAAAAAGTTCAAAAGTCGGTTGAAACGGGTTCGAGTCAAAAAATTGCATTGTTTGCACCTGCTGATGGACAGCTGGAATCATTGCAAACCTTAAATGATGGGGTCTTTTCCAAAGAGATGGTAGGTAAAGGCTTTGCGATCTTACCAGAAAATGACAATATTTATGCTCCAGTTAATGGCACTATAACAACAATTTTTCCGACTAAACATGCAATTGGCATAAAAGATGAAAATGGCATTGAGTATCTTTTGCATATGGGATTAGATACTGTTGAACTTAAGGGCAAAGGCTTTAAGATTCTTTGCTCTGAAAAAGAACAAGTCCATCAGGGTGACAAGCTGGCAGAGATGCATATAACAGAAATTAAATCTGCTGGAAAGGCAACTGATGTTATCTTTGTAGCTACTCTGTCTGACCGATTATTAGATGTCAAAATTGCTGATAATGATAGAGTTACTGTTAATGATCAAGTAGCCGAGTTGTTGGTTAAAAAATAAACAGCTATAATGCCAGATTTCTATGTTAGAACATATTGCTTCAGCCAATTGCTGCAAGTAAAAAAGCCAAGCTTTTCGTTTAAAAAGCCTGTTTTTTTTACTCAAAAATTAAATTGATGGCAAATTTGAAATAGGGTTTAGTTGTCAATTTGCTTACGCTATATTTATTCACATTTTATTTTTACTGTCATAGACTCAACAAAAAATCCTGCTTTTGTGGATAATGTAATTGTGCATTATCTACTTAAGCAGGATCATTCACTAAAACTACTTTTTCATATTGCAATAGAAAATTGGATAAGTTATGCTTTTCTAGTCCTAACACAACTATAATGATGCCCATTTACCATTATGAAAATGATTAAATAAGCTTTTGTTTTCTTCCAGCAGCCCAATTATCTGTTGTCTATCATAAACGGCTACTCCATGAGTATTAAAGATAACAACAATTTCTACTAAATCTTTTGCTTGAATATTTCCTAATTCTAATTGAATTACTTTATTATTCACAGTCAAATTTAGTTTAAAAAAGTCTGGATTAAAATCAATTGGGCTAATTCTAACTTTTTTACGATATGTAATTTCAGCCTTAGTGATATTCTCAAATAAATATGATTTTGTATAAATTTTTTTGATATGTAATAACTGCATAAGTTTCATTACATCATTTGAACTATAACTTAACACAGTAATTCCGTTTTTATTAATCTGCCAATATCCACTAAAACATGTTGGTAAAGTAATAAAAATTCCCACCAAAATTATGAGTCCCAACACCCACCAAGGTTGATAGCCAAATCCAGTCATAAATAATGACACCAAAATGACTAAAACTAGTCCTAAGATTACATGCAGAATGTTTACTTTATGTCCAACAGTTACACTTTTATCCAAGTTACTAAATCCTGAATTATTCGCAGGATAGAGTTGTCGTCCTGCAATCATTTCTTCGTTTGACTTCATGATATTCACACTCTCACAATTTAGCAGTAACCATTTTATTTGTATTTAATTATACTACGTCTTGTTTTTTTAGAAAGCGTTTTTCTTAGCAGTAATGAATAATTTTTGCTGTTTAGTAGGACTTAGAATATAAAAGTTCATTATTCAAATTGTAATAAAAAGCTAGTTTCAAGTAAATGCTGGAACTAGCTTCTATTTATACTAAAATGCACCGGTTTTTTCCTGCACAATTTTTTGCAACTGCTTACTATATTCAGTCATGCCGATTAAGGCAAACTCTTCTATTTGCCTTGCGCAATTATCCAGATAAACCTGTTGGGGATCAAAATGATAGTTAATAATGTTTTCCAAGAATAATAGAGTCATCTTATTAAAGCAGGTTAGTGGCTGGGTGTGAATCTCATGGGATTTTTCCACCAACTGCTTTGCTTGCTGGTACTTGCTTTTTTCCAGACAAATGCTAATCATATTGATTAATATTCCCAACACTATAAATTGAAGACCGTCATTTTCGCTATCTTTAAATTGTTGAAAAATTTTGTTAGTAATGATCATATCACTGGCAAAATCATAAAAAACCATGCAATTCAGGAAAATTTTGATGGTTTTCCAGTCAAAATTCTCTTCATTAAAGAATTTATTTTTTAGTTGCTTAATTTCCGCAGCGCTTAATTTCTCTTTAGTACCATCTATAATAGCCAGGATCGAGTTCACACGTAACATTAACTCACTTTTACTAGCAAGCCCACTACCTGCAATAGCCTGTTTGATTTCTTTTAGGCGTTTAATATCAAAATTATAATAAGCGTCTGTCATTTGGGCATTAATCTTCTTTTTGAGATTATCTTCACTTTCAGCCTGGTAATCAAGTTGCTTAAAAAAAGTAGCAATTTTAACGTGATTTTGCCGTAATAGTTCAATTAGATCTGCCGCTGAAATACGGGTCAGATCTTTTTCTACTTTAGAATAAAAAGAGGGGCTGATAACGTCGCCAATCCATGCGCGTTGAGTTTTGCCAGCTTCTAAACGGTATTGTCTAAGTAATGCACCGATAGTCATAGTTTAACCTCATTAATTTTTTTTGTTTCATATATGACACTTTTATATTCACAATTTTAGCTTAAGTACAATTAAAAATAAAGAAAGCTAAAAAGGGGAAAAAATTATGACTATCTTTTTTAAAAATAAAGAATATCGCAAGTTTTCAATTGCCAGTATTTTATCTAGTGCTGGAGATATTTTATTCTACCTAGCATTGATGACATATGCCAGTCGGCTCAAGAATTATTCGCTGGCCTTATCATTAATCGCAATTTCTGAGTCAGTTCCCCGGCTGTTTTCTAGTGTTGGTGGCTATCTAGCTGACAGGACGCAGAATAAATTTCAAAAAATAGTCTGGATGGCCATGATCAGAGGAGCTCTTTATTTACTGGTTGGTTTTCTTTTTAGCCAGAATATTGCGGGTTGGAATCTGGTAATTATGGTAATTATTATCAACTTTATTTCTGATACGGCCGGAACTTATTCTGGTGGACTTACTACACCACTAATTATTAGCCTGGTTAAAAAAGATGAGATTGCTGAAGCTGAAGGCTTTACCAGCGGTGTCTCACAGGTAATTACTTTGGTTAGTCAGTTTGTTGGATCAGGACTTTTGTTATTCATGTCATATTCTGCGCTGGCTGTAATTAACGGCCTGACTTTCGTTGTGGCAGGATTGATCTATTGCAATATTGCTAGGAGTAAACGAAAAAAGGGAATTTCAACTGTCACACAAGAAGTCGATGATCGTGGCTTTTGGTCCACCTTGGCCTTAGCATTAAAACAAGTTAAAAAGGCTAGTGGCTTAATTACTACCGTACTGGTAATCGCTGTTTTAAATGGAGTTCTCAGCACGATCGAGCCCCTGATTTCTATTATAATTGCGGGCAATCGTCAGATGATGGTCATCGGAACCTACAGCTTTACAATTGCGTTAATTGGCGCTATGGCAGGAATAGGCGCTGCCTTAGGCAGTATTTTTGGTACGAATTTATTTAAAAATGTTAGCCTTTATATCATTATTATGTTAGCCAATATTGCTGGAGCAAGTGTCATAATTGCGATCTTATGCAAAGAAATCTGGTTCTGTTTAATAACTTACTGTATCTTAGGCTTTTTTGCGGGAACTGCTACACCAAAATTGACGCAGTGGATGGTAGGTGCAGTTGATCATAAAATTTTGGCGTCTTCTGTTGGTCTGATCAATACAATTTTATTAATTGCCAGTCCCTTAATGACAACTGCTTTTACCACCTTATCAGCGGTAACAAACGTGCAATATTCTCTTCTAGGATTATTAATCGTCAGTATTTTGCTCTTTGCAATTACCGTATTAGTGATGAGAAAATCCGCACAAAAAGCGCAATAAATAGCCATTTAGCCGGTAAACTTGCAGTTGCTTTTTACCAGCATTTTTCTAAGCCAGATATAAAAAGCCACCAAGATAATGGTGTGAATCCCAAAATTAGCACACTTTATGGTTGTTAACTGAGAACTAATTGCCCTTATTTGATCGGAGTTAGTTCTTTTAGTTTGGTCTTAATTTGATAATTATGCCAAAGCTGATAGATTATAATTTTATCTTGTTTAGCTAATTTAGACATAAAAAAGACCCAAAAGTTGGATAATTTTTGGGGTTCAGTACAGCTTTTGCTTTTTTAAAAAATTGAACTAAAATTGTGCTAATTTTTTCATATTAGCTTTGTCTAATCTTACTTTGATATTACCTTTCATTCTGACAGTTGGATCTATCGCCCTAACATGCTGCAGCATAGATTTCCTCTTGATCTATCTCCATAAATAAAGGTAATTTAATAAACTTTTCTGCTACTCTATATTTCTTTGGTGAAGATATGAGAACTGTTAAGACCGTGTTAAAAAAAGGACCAATCTTAGCTTCACAACATATCATGGAATTATTTACAGAAAGACTGCTTGGCTAATCTTTCTGAAAAACTACTTTTACAATTTTGAGTATCTTTCCCATATAGTCATCAGGTAGTTGCTCTAAATATTGAAATGATCGGTTATGATAATTGATTGTAACTAGCTGATCTAGCATGACTACGCCTTTTGTTTGAGATGCAGCAGGTAATTCTTGATATAATGGGTAGCGTCTTTTAGTAGTTGCTATAGGAGCAAACACAGCAATGTGAGCGTATTTTTCAACCCCTTTATAGCTTAAATATAAATAAGGTCGTTTGCCAGATTGTTCATGCCCCTGTTTAGGACTTAAATCCATTAATAGAATAGATCCTTGCTTAATTACCATTTTTCATTTCCTTTTCTCTCATCTGGTAACTTAATTTCGGTATCAAATTCTTCACCTGAATAATCTTTAAAAAGTTCTTCAAAAGTTAAATCAGGTGTATCATCTTGCTTTGACATTATTACTTTGTTGTCCTCAATTTTAAAGTTTAACTGATCTCCTATAGTAGCGTTTAATGCTTGCAAAACTGCTTGGTTTAATCGGATGCCTTTAGAATTACCCCATTTAGATATAGTAGCACGAATCATAATTTTCCCTGAAAAAATAAACAATGTATATGCTAAAATGTAATAAAATTATACAATGCTTGTCTACAAAGATCAGACAAAAAAGTATCCTGAACGAAATATGATGTGACCACCAAAATCAGGATACTTTACTGGTTGTAAGTCAGTTCTTATTTATTAGGACTTTTTCTCAAACTGAAAAAGATAATCAGAATAAAGTTAATCAGTAGAGTGAAGCCTGTAGTCCAGAAAACAGTTGCGTAGTTGAACAGTCCCGAGATAGTGGAGCCCATAAGTGACCCAAACACAGAACCAACTGCTTGAAAAGACTGATTGTAGCTGAAGATGCGGCCAAAGCTTTCGGCTGGAGTGTTCAGTGTCAAAACGGTCTGTGCTGCCGGTAACATGGCGGCACTGGCAATTCCCAGCAGGAAACGCAATCCTGCCAGCACCCAAGGCGAATGTGTTAAAGCCATGGGTACGAAAAGAATTGCACCTACTATTAAACCTAAGCGTAATATTTTTAGTGGTCCAATTTCATCCATTTTATGTCCGATTTTGGAAGCAGCCAGCAATGTTCCGAGACCTGGGGTTGCGGCTACGATTCCCGCCACAAATGCAATGTTTTTGCTATTAGGCATCATTGACTTAACATACAAAGAAACAATTGGATCAATTGACATGTTAGCGGCCTGCACTAAGAGAGTAGTCACGAACATAACCACAATCAGCTTAACGTTAGGCAAAGACTGCATAATTTCTTTCATTGGCTTCATTTCTGCACGAGAAATCGGGGTAAAGTTTTCATGAACTAAGAATGTCGACCCTAAGAAGACGAGCACCATCAAGAAACCGGTGATGAAGAACGGAATGCGGTAGCCCCAAACGCTACCTAACCAATTACCGAAGAAGTTTGACAAAACCCCACCTAAAAGTGGTCCTACCAAGTTTCCTGCCGTTCCGGCAGTCATCATTTGGCTCATGACCCAGCCGCTTTTTCTATGGGGAGTTTCCCCTGCGATTAAAGCGGTGGCGTTGTTAATATAGCCGGAAAAAGCGCCCTGAATAAAACGCATTACAATAATGTAGATGGCATTAGGAGCAAAACCGGTAGCGGTAATAGTCAAAGCCATGACTCCTGAAGCACGCATGCACATTAACTTACGGCCCTTTCTGTCGGCCAAATTACCCCAATATGGCGAAACAATTGCCTGAGCAATAAAGGTCATGGCAAAAGCAAGACCGGAATACATGCTAATCTGCAACTTGCTGTAGTTTCCTAGGTCAGCGATAAATAATGAAATAAAAGGCATTGTCATGGAGTAGCCCATGCCTGTAATAAAGCAGCCTAGCCATAAAGTAACAAAAGCTTTATGCCAGCCAGCTGGAAATTTTTCGGAAACTGTCAAAACGTCCTCGCTTTCTTTTTTAAGATTTTTCTAAAAAATACGATATCTTTTCTATTTTAGCACAATAAATTTGCTAAGAATTTGCTAAATAGCTGATATTTTCATATTAATCATGTTAGGATATTATTTCTGAAAGGAAGGGGTGCTGGTATGGAAAGAAATTCGCATTTAACAAGGCAGGAATATCGTGAAAAATACAACCAAAAATCTCAGCTTCAAAATAAAGAAATGACTAAAACAGCACTCAGAGGGCATGATACCTCTCAAACTCGTGCCGATTATCGTCATTTAAAATTAAATTTTTGGGATATATTTGCTGATCGACCATATGTTGCGGTGGCCATTGTTGTTTTGGCTATTTTCTTAGTTATGGCTAAACTGTGGTGGCTGCTTGCTGGACTGGTCGTTATTGTCGCAATCGGTATCTTCGTCATTGGTCGCAGTCACCATCCCGATCGCGTTCTTAGCCTGGAATTTAAAATGAAATCATCTCGGAAATTAAGCATGTTACGAGCTTTGCAATTTGGCGGCTCGATTATCATGTTTCTGGCTACTTACATGAAAAAAGTAGTAACAGTAAACTTTTCTACTGCTGGTTCAACCGATGGGTTACAGATTGTGCAGGGAATTTTATCCAATCGTGGCGGTATCTATGGTCAACAAGGATCATATTTCTTAAGCTTACTGAATACCTTAACTGGTGGACAACTTTGGGGTAAATATCGCTATGCTACTAACAGTGCCCAAATGATGAACAGCAGTGCTGGACGCTTAATTATTATGTGGATATTGCTTTTAATGATTGCACCTGCATTTTGCGTTTTAGCACAATTTTTCCGTGAACCATATTCACGCAATACGGCTTTAGCAGCTTCAATTGTGGCAACCATCAGTTTCGTGTTGACTCCGCGCTTATTGAGTAAGTGGATTGTAGAATATGCGGTGGAAAATCGGATGGCAAGTGCTCAGGCACAAGCCGCTATTAGCGTTGGACCAATGGCTTACGTTGCAATTTTCTGCGCAATTTTAGTTTTAGTTATTTCTATTTATCGGGTAATTAAAAAAGACAGGTTCGTCTAAAATAGTCTTCTCATAACATTTAACTTAAATAGCATTAATGCTGGCACCTTAGTGGTGCCAGTTTTTTATGTGAAATTAATTTCTAAAAGTGAAACAAATATCTCAAGTTGTGAAATACGTATTCACTTTCCTGGAAAGCGGATACAAAAAATAAGAAAGATGTTATAAATATAAAAGTAAGCTAGCTTAGAAAATAACAGCTCAAGTTGGGCAGAGTGAATTAAAAGGAGAAAAATATGTCCCAAAAAGATAAACGCTATTCCGTAGTCATTGCAGGTGGAGGCAGCACTTATACACCAGGATTTGTTTTAAGCTTAATTGCAAACCAAGACAGATTTCCACTAAGAAAGCTGAAGTTTTATGATAACGATGCCGAAAGGCAAAAGAAAATTGGTGATGCATGCGCAATCATTATGAAAGAGCGCGCACCGCAAATTGAATTTTCGTATACGACTGATCCTAAAGAAGCATTCACAGATGTTGACTTCGTTATGGGATCAATTCGGGTTGGTAAATACCACATGCGTGAACTCGATGAAAAGATTCCGTTAAGATATGGCGTTAATGGTCAGGAAACAACCGGACCAGGAGGAATGGCATATGGGATGCGTTCTATTCCAGCTATTATTGAAATAATCGACTGGATGGAAAAGTACTCGCCAAATGCCTGGATGATTAACTATACCAACACGATAGCCATTGTTGCGGAAGCTTGTCGTAGATTAAGGCCAAATGCTAAAGTAATTAATATTTGTGATATGCCGGTAGAAATTATGACTAGAATGGCTAAAATTTGTGGCTTAAATGACTACCATGATCTTGATGTCAACTACTATGGCTTAAACCACTTTGGCTGGTGGAAGGAAGTCCGTGATAAAAAGACGGGCAAAGATTTAATGCCACTTCTTAAGAAGCACATATCTGAAAATGGTTATTGGGTCGGTGGTGAATTTGATAAGGAAACAGAGACCAGTTGGGCCGAAACCTTTAAAAAAGCTAAGGATTGCTATGCTCTTGAGCCAGAAACTTTACCTAATACTTATATGCAATATTATTACTTCCCACAATATGAGGTGAAAAATGCAGACCCTAACCATACTAGAACTGATGAGATTCGTGAATACCGGCAAAAAATAGTATTTGGTGAATGTGCCAGAATTGTTAAAGCCGGCACTGCTAAAGGCAATATCTGGGAGGCTAATGCCGAACACTCTAATTATATTGTTGATATTTGTCATGCGATTGCTTATAACACTCATGAAAAATTCTTTGCTAACATTCCTAATAACGGCGCTATTGCCAATATTGATTCTGATTCTATTGTTGAAGTACCTTGCTGGTTTGGCGCGGACGGAGTTCAACCTATGGCAACTGGAATGGCCGGTAGATTCCAAAAGGGATTGATAGAAGAACAACAAGCATGTGAAAAGCTGGTCGTTGATGCTTATGAACAACATTCATACACTAAGATGTGGCAAGCCTTTGCTCTTAATAAGACAGTTCCTGATGCTTCTGTAGCGAAAAAGATTCTTGATGACATGATCCCAGAAAACAAGCCATACTGGCCAGAACTTAATTAGTGATTGGGGATGATGTCTTATGATGCAGAAGTTTCAAAAGTTTGGTGCAGCAATGTTTGTACCAGTACTTTTGTTCTCGTTTGCTGGTATTGTAGTTGCTTTAGGCAGCTTATTTAACAACCAAGCAGTTTTCGGCTCTCTGGCAAATCCAGGGACAACTTGGTATTCAATTTGGGATACAATTAGTGCAGGTGGTTGGACAGTTTTTAAGCAGGAAGCTTTGCTTTTCGTTGTAGGTCTACCAATTGGTCTAGCAAATAAATCCAGAGGTAGGGCTGCCATGGAAGCAGTAATTACCTACATGACTTACAACTATTTTGTTGGTGCTATGTTATCTCACTGGGGCGCCAGTTTTGGTATTCCTAACTTTGATAAAATCCAGATTGTGGAAAATTCCACTAACCACGGACTAACCGAAATAGCAGGGATCAAAACGCTAGACACTAGTATTATTGGTGCTCTAGTGGTTGCTGGTATAGTAATTTGGTTACATAATCATTATTTTGATAAGAAATTGCCGGACTGGCTGGGAACCTTTCAAGGGTCCACATATGTTTATATTTTAGGCTTTTTCCTTATGATTCCTCTAGCTCTTATAACCTGCTGGGGCTGGCCAAAAGTTCAGCTGGGTATAACCGGTATGCAACACTTTATTACTAACAGTGGCGTTATTGGAGTGTGGATTTATAATTTTCTCAATCGTATTTTAATTCCAACTGGACTCCATCATTTGGTGTATATTCCGTTTCAGTATGGTCCAGCTGTAGTTGCAGGTGGATTACAACCTTATTGGCTAAAACATTTAACTAAATTTGCGTTAAGTACACGTCCGTTAAAGCAACTGGCTCCCGAAATGGGCTTCCAACTGTGGGGTAATGAAAAAGTATTCCTTGCTCCGGTAATTTGTTTAGCGTTTTATGCGACAGCTAAAAAAAATAAAAAGAAGCAAACTTCAGCTTTGTTAATTCCAGCAGCTTTGACTTCATTCTTTGCTGGAATTACTGAACCAATTGACTTTACCTACTTGTTTGCGGCTCCAATTTTATGGGTAATTTATTCATTACTTTCAGCTACTATGAACACTATTATGTTCAGTTTTGGTGTTGTTGGTAACTTTATATTTGGCAGCATTGATATGGCGGCAGAAAACTGGATACCACTCTGGGCCAATCACTGGCAAACATTTCTAGTACAATTTACAATTGGTATTATTTTTGCAATTCTTACCTTCTTTATTTTTAAATTTATGATTATTAAGTTTGATTATGCTACTCCAGGAAGGGAAAAAGATGACGAAGATGTACATCTACTAAATAAGAAGGAATATCAAGCTAAAAAAGAATCAGCTTCCAGTGCCACAACTACCGCACGGCCATCTAAAAATGAGAAAGAAACTGATCCATACGTTGAAAGAGCAACAGCCTTCTTAGATTTATTAGGTGGAAGTTCCAACATCAAAGAGTTAAGTTCTTGTGCGACGAGATTGCGTGTCACTGTGGCTGATCCTAATAAGATGGGCTCTGATGCTCAGTTTAAGGCAGCCAAGGCCGTTAATGTTGTCCATCACGGCAAAGCAATTCAGGTTATTGTTGGCTTGGATGTTGCCCAAGTTCTTGAAGCAATGCAGGAATTAAGAAAGCAGGATAATAAGCAAGATTAATTATGGCTAGAACGCTTGTATAGGTAAAAGCAATTTGTCATATGTAAAATTACTTTATATGGAGCGTAGGTCTATGTCAAAATTAGAATATTTAGTCTATCAAAATAGTGGTAAATTGAATGATTCTGAAATAAGGGTCATTCAATTTATTATAAATAATGCAAAAGCGTGTAAAGGATTAAGTCTTACTGAGCTTGCGCGCAAATTATACGTTTCACGTTCGGCGATTTTCCGTTTGTGCAAACATTTGGGCTTAAGTGGCTATGGTGAATTGAAATTTATCCTAAATGAAATGGTTCAGGAGCAGGAGCAAAGTGAGAAAAATAAAGTTCTAACGAATAACTTTAGTTCTGACTTAATTAAAGAAACAGAAAATCTAGTCAAAAATTTTCAGTCACTTAATTTAGACCCCTTTTTTACTGATCTGAGTAAAGCAGAACATAAATATATTTACTCTACCGGCTGGATTCAACAGATGCTGTCTGATTATCTTTCTCACGAGTTATTACTTTTTGGCATTTCATCAATAGTTTTGCCAGCTGCTGTCAGTGAACTGGAAATGGTAGGAAAAATAGCAGAAAAAGGCGACATGCTCTTTATTATTTCTTACACGGGCGATAATAAAGAAATTAACGATGAACTGGGTAAGTTTGAGATGGTTAACAACAAATTGCGATATGTCTCCTTTACAGACCTAAAGCAAAATAAGCTTGCTTCGCTTTCCGACTATAATTTCTACTATCCGACCGTAAAATTTTCGTCTAGCAATGATGTTTCGTTTATACTGGCTTACACCTTGGTGGATTTCATCATAAACAAGTTTGATATTTGGCAAAAAGAAAAAAGTGATAAAAATGGTAAGTAAGATAAACAACTTTGTGATTAGTTTCTTAGACAGGGCTCATTTAGACACCAAAAAAATTTTGACAACCTATATCTATGCTTTAATTTTAATTCCCTTGTTCTTCGGCAGCTTTATAATTTTGACATCATCTGTTGCTAAACAAAACATCAATGTTGTTTTGAACAATACACCTTTGATTGCAATAGATATGATAGTAGCTCTTACGGATTTTATCATGGGTTATTATATTTGGCTCAAGAAAGATTTGATTCTTAAGCATGAGGGCAATTATCACTTTTTGATGTTCAGTCAGGCGATCAGCCAGTTAATGGTCGGTAACATTTTTTGCTTGATTTTGGCGCTTTTTGGCATCATACGTATTAATGAACAATCCGGCAAATTAAAATGTCAAAGCAGTTTTATCAAAGTGCCTGCTGTTATCTTTTTGACTATCTTTGGTTTTTGTTTAGTTTTAACAATTAGTATATTTATTAGGAAATAGGTAGAATTAATGTTTAATATATTTAAAAAACGTGGCTTTACAGTGGCTGCAGCTTGTGATGGGAAACTAATGCCAATTACAGATGTGAAAGATGAAGTTTTTTCTCAGAAAATGCTAGGCGATGGCTACGCCATTAAGCCTACAGATGGCAAAATTTATTCTCCTGTTGCAGGAACTGTCACCACAGTCTTTCCCACTAAGCATGCAATCGGCATTACTACTGATAATAATTTAGAAATATTGGTCCATTTAGGAATTGATACTGTGGAATTAAAAGGTGAGCCCTTTGAAGTGGCTGTCAAACAGGGTGATACTGTTAAGCAGGATGATTATTTGGCAAGTATGAATACAGAACTGATTACGGCTGAAAATTACGATGATACGGTAATAGTTGTTTATACTAATATGGACGTCATAAAATCTGTTTCTGATGTGTCGGCAGGTGATACGACCCACGGTGACACAGTTCAGACTCTGCAGTTTAACGCTTAATTATTTTTAAATAAGATGCTTCGACCGGTTAAATAAATTAAAGCCTTGAGCTTTAATTGCAATTTTAACTACCTCGGAGCGTTTTTTATTTAATATTGTAAAGGTATAGGTTTGGATTTATTATGAGGTTAACTAAAGATTAATCGTAGAATTATTCTGATTTGGATAATAGCTGGAATAACTATATAACATCTTTGTTTGTGCGTATTATTGGAATTATTTTGTGGACGGCAATATTTTTAATTGGCGACTTTCTGGATGGGAAAATGTATCACTGGTATTTTAAAAATAATAGTAGGTAAAGAATAGTGGTGAATTCACTTTGAGTAGTAAAAACACTAACAGTTTAATAATAAAAACATCCAATGGTATGATTGAGTTACCAGCTCATATATCTCTTGATCAAAAAGCTAGAAAAAAGCTTGAGCAGCAAAGTGAAGAGAGCTTTTGGAATAATGAAGTATACATGAATGTTCTCAAAAGATTAGCGCAAGAATAAATAAAAGCACCTCTGGCTTAGCCTAGGGTGCTTTTAAAGTGAAACTATTTTTATTGTTTGAATGGGCTAAATTAAACTAATATTACTAAGCTTGCATTTGACGCAAAGCTTCCGTTGTAACTTTTGATACATTAATTTTATTTTTTTTAGCCCAATTATTTAGATCCTCTGGCAATGAAATATTGCGCCGAACAGTTTTACTATATTTATTACGCCACTTTGTCATATTAACTTTAACCCAAGATATTTGCTGATTTTTTTCCAACTTCCACTTTTTAGGATCTTGAACTCTAGGATAGCCTTGAAGGTCAATCATTGTTGCCATTGCATCTTCTGCATGATAAAGAGCTTCACCTATTGTTTGACCATCAGTGACTAAGCCTTGGATGTTAGGTGACGTAATCGCATAATAATGTCCTGATTCATCGTTACATTTTTCTATAATAACAGGATAAGCTGCAATTTCTTGTTTCATGTCAATTTAAATATGCCAAGTAAGAAACATTAATTTTTTAACCGGCTTCCCTGGCACACTTATAGCCTTTCTTCTTAACTTACAAGCATTATACACCATTATTGTGTATAATTCACTTAATATGAAGAGCAATGTATATTTTTGACTGCTTAATAGATATTACATAATTAATAATTGACTTCTGGAAATTTTATATAAAAAATACAAATAACTTGGTTTTAATCTAAAAAGCTTTTGACTATGGGATTGTTTAAATTTTAGATATTCAAGCCAATTTTATCTAAAAATTTAGTAGTTAATTTTCTTTTTTTGGGCCTTCCTTTAACGGTTTTAATTAAACCCTCTTTTTCTAAATCTTCTATAGCAGTTTTTACTTTTTTAGTTGATATTTTTTCTGTGCTTTTGATAAAGCTGATCAAACTTGTGTCTTGAACGCTGCCATCAAAACTATTGAATAAAAATGACTGTGCATATACATATAAGATATTGAATTCAAAGTTAGGATAATCAAAATCTTCTAATTTCTTTTTGACAAAATTTAAAATGTTATGGTCATCTTTTAAATTACCTAGGACATATTTTTGTCCAGAAACTAAGTATTTTAGCAAACTGATAACGAATAGTGTGATTTCGCCGTAATTTTTTTCATTTTCAACTTCTTGAAATTCTTTATAATATCTTGCCTTTTTTTGAGTGATCTGATAAGAAAAGCTGACAGCAGTATAAGGGTCAACTTTTTTTCCAATATAACTGCAAAAGAGATACCTTCCTAACCTGCCATTGCCGTCATAAAAAGGATGAATATATTCAAAATAATAGTGGGCAACACAGGCCTTTAAAATAGGATCATATTTATCCAAATTGATAAATTTTAGCCAATTTTCTAATTGCTGATTTATCTCATCTTCGCTGTTTTTGGAAAGATGAACAGTTTGAACTGAGTTGCCAATTCTGACAAAGCCATCCCTAAATAGCTTGCCGTCAGGTAAGTTACTTTTTTTTATTTCACCTTTTAATAAAGAGTCATACAATACTCTGATGTCTTTTAGCTCATTAAGTTGATATGTTTTACCGTTTTCAATATCAAAATACATTTTAGCAAAAGATTGGAAACGCACAGTTTTATTATGATTATTAATATTTTCTACGGCTCTGTTAATTTCTTTTGTAGTAGAAGCAACATTTTCAATATCATTTGTACCTTT
Organism: Lactobacillus melliventris; assembly: GCF_042679465.1. NCBI lineage: Bacteria > Bacillati > Bacillota > Bacilli > Lactobacillales > Lactobacillaceae > Lactobacillus > Lactobacillus melliventris. The sequence continues at coordinate 229,968 of NZ_JBHTMT010000002.1, forward strand.
AATTTCTTTAATTAACAAATCAATGAAAAATTGCTCTCTGGCAACACCTGGAAGCTTGCCAATGAGTGCTTTGATTTGAGCGGAGTTCTCTCTAATGATAGTTAGCAGTGAATTATAATCTTCAATTTGTACCAAAAAAAGTGGCAATTGTGTAGGTATTCTAATTTGTTCGCGCACATCTATGGGGTTTATTGCTAACGGAAACTTAATTGTGCCATAGCCATTAAACCTTTTATTAAATTCACTAGTAACTGGCTTGCCTGGATGTTGGTAAGAATAAATTCTCAATAAGTGATATTTTGACATAATTTAGTTTACCTTTCTAATTATAAATTCAAAAAAGGCCACTTTTTGAATTTGTTTTTGATTATACACTATATTTGTTAAAAATATTGCGATTTTAGCAATAAATATTTTAAAAGCTACATAAAAATACGAAATATATTGTATTGAACCAAAAAAATATAGAGTAGTTGAACTTTTTAGATAATTTCCCTGATTACCCTTTTCGAAATAGAGTAGGCGCAATTACACGGCTTACCTGACTCTAATCCTCGACCACTAAAAGAATTACGAGTCCAATATACCTAAAATTTCCATAAATGGAATAGATATTTCCAAATATGGTATAATATATTTGGAAAATAATTTTAGAAGTGAGCATTTTAAAATGAGCGCAACAATTACAAAACTACTAAATAGTAAACACGTTTCGGTAAGGGAAGTTGCCGAAAAGAGTCATGTTTCAGAAAGTACACTGAGAAAAGCAATCGCTAGGCCTATTGAATCTTGGTCAATCAGAATTCTTGACGCCTTCGCGGCCGGTTTAGATAAAAGAGCTGGTGATTTGTTAAATATGTTAAAACCACAATCATATAATTTAGAAATTGATGACGACACACAGACCATTCAGGGCGTCTTTATACCAGATAAAGAAATGTACTTCGAAATCCGGGGAGTAGTAGAAGCTAGTCATTTAGAGGGCTGGAACCCCACTAAGGAAGACATTCAGGCCGTCCTGGACGGAGTTGTAAACCCTGATCCAGAAGAAGTTAAGGAAATTGCTGCAATTTGGAATAGTAACAATGAGTGACTGGATAAAAGATACGCTGTATCCTAACGGCATTTTGAAAAACAAATATCATATTCGAGATCAGCAAAGGCTTGAACAAGTAGAGTATTTGGAAGCAACACGGAGAGCAGCAATTTTTCTCCACTCTAAGCCCCAAATTAAAAAAATTCAGGATATAAAAAAGATTCATAAAATCATGTTTGGCCGTTTATATGATTGGGCTGGAAAATATCGACCGGGTAATTTTCAAAAAAACGGTTATGACTTTTGTGATCATTCAAGATTTGAATATGCGGAAGCCAATATTAATAATATTATGCAAAATCTGCCGCAAAAGAAGGCGTTAAAAGCCACAGACTATGCGCAGCTGTTAGATGAAATCAACTTTATGCACCCGTTTAGAGAGGGCAACGGCCGGAGCTGTAAAGTTTTTCTTTCTGCATATGCTGCAAACCATGGCCAAGTGATTGACTACCCACGAACAAATGCAGAGATGATCCAAGCGCAGATGGATGCTGATGTGGGACGAATTGCACAATTAATTAAGGTTCAAAATATGCCTAGCCGAGAAAATGCTCTTACTATATTAGCTAATAGGTATGGTAAAAAACAGCATGTGTCGGATTAAGATGAAGTTTTTGAGTTAGAGTAGAAAGCAGGATAAATCAATTGAAGTATGAAGACAAGTTCAGACTAACGCCTGAAGAAAATAGACGCTTTGCCAAAACCAATTTAACCAAATTAGTCTTCACGAACTCACGCTTTGAAGGCCTGACTACCACTATGCCGCAGACCCAGACAATCATTGATGGTCTGGGCGTTGACGGCATTCCAATCGATGATATTAATATTATTGTTCAATTGAAGCGAGGCTGGCAGTTTGCTATCAATGAAAAAAAGCCCCTGGACTTAAACTTCGAAAAGAGGCTTAATGCGATTGTTGCCCGCGATACGGCGGCCTTTCCAGGATATTTGCGTAATGGTTCAGGCGGTGTAGCAACTTACCGAGGCGAGTTTGAACCACCTATGATCGAAGAGAACAAGGAACAGGAATATTTAAAGCAGTTGTTAGTCAGTGATCGTACCGCCACCGATAAGGCACTGACCCTGATGTATCACAATATGCGCCAGCAAATGTTCTACGACGGTAACAAGCGAACCGCCACAATTGCAGCTAACAAGATAATGATTGATAACGGAGCCGGTCTGATTAACGTACCGCTTGACAAGTGGCCCACGTGGCAGCAAAAGCTGGCTGATTATTACTTTTCCAATGACATGACTGACCTCAAGGACTGGACGTATCAAAATGGTATTTTCGGTATGGAGCCAAACTTGCAGGCGCGGGCCGAACATAAAAGTCAGGAATTATCCGAAAGCGATGAAAAAGAAACTATTGCCGAATTCAAAAAGATGCTCAAATCAGCTAAGAAGAGCAAACAGAATAAAAAGCAGCGAGGGCTTGATCGTGACGATGGACTTGAGCTTTAGTTGGCCCAAAATATTAGCTTAAATTAAGAAGGTATTACAATGGAATACGGACAAAAATTAGCTGTGATTACAAACCTAAAAAATAAGATGGATACCTATAGACCATTATCTCCGCTTGAAGTAAAGCAGCTCGAGCAAAATATCAGAATTGAGCATGTATGGTCTTCTGCTGCAATTGAGGGCAACACGATGACCGAAGCTGAAACTGCCGAGATTCTTAACGGCGGGCTAGGCGCAACTATTCACGGTAAGACTATTAAGGAAACACTGGAAATCATTAACTTAAATGAAGCTTATGACTATATGCAAGATTTAGCAACTAAAAAACAGCCAATTCGCAATGAGGATATTAGAAACTTGAACCGAATTGCAACTTTGACAACAATTCAACCGCAAGAAGAAGCCGGTAAGTATCGCAATATTGAAGTTTACCCTTATGGTTCAGAATCACGTCCTTACGCCCACTTTTATGAAATACCCGAGAAAATGCAACAATTACAAGCTTGGAGTAATGAAGCACAAGACAAGTTGCACCCGGTACAGTATGCGACTGACTTGCACCAAAAATTCGTTACTATTCACCCGTTTAAAGATGGCAACGGACGTACAGCACGGCTTTTAATGAACCTAGTCTTAACAGAAAATGGTTATCCAGTGGTTAATGTTAATCCATCTAAACCCGCACGAGAGCAATATATGAAAGCATTAGCTGTTTCCCAGCAGCCCAATAATGATCCTCAACCATTTAGAAATTTGATCGCTGATTATGTAGAAACAGAACTTAAAAATCGGATTTTAAGTCTGCAATATGCTAAAAAAAATGAAGAGGAAGCTCAAAAAGATTTCAAAAACAGTCAACTTGATTGGGACAAGCTACAGAAAGAATATGAGGCATCTAAGAAAAAGCAGCAGTCAAAGCTAACCGATAGTCAAGTGGAACGTACTAAAAACTGCGCTGAGCAACTGAATAGAAAGCAGCAGGGGTTTGATCGTGACGATGGACTTGAGCTTTAATTGGATCCAAAACTTCATTATAGGATCAAGCAATGGTTGGGTCTTTTTAACTCTTTGTCAAATCTAGTTGATAAAGAATAAATGAATACAATCAAACAGCTAATCAACAATTGCAGGAATTAAAAGTGGCTCGTTTGCTTCTACTATATTGCTAAGCAAAATTGCTCAAACTGCTATAAACTGTTATATAGAAAAGGAAAATCGAATTCACACATGCTTAATTTCGTATCAAGGCCATAAAAAAGATATTCAGAAGGATTTACTTTGAAAATCACTGGTATATTTGTGGGAAAAAGTAGCAAAAAGCATATTATCCTTAATGATATTTGTGCTGCCAAAAATAATTTTACTAACATGCTGCTAGTCGTGGCCAAGTGATCGACTATCCGAGAAAAATGAGGAAATGATCAAAGCCTGCATTAATTCCAAATCAATTTTGAATTAATAAAAATAAATTAAAAATATTGTTGACTTTTTATTAATTACATATTATATTAAAATTAATCATATATGATTAAGAGAAGTATATAATAATGCTTTTGCTGTCACAAATACTGTGCCAGCAGCTTCTGTTGGTAATTCTGCTTACGCTCAACTATCTAATGTCTTGAGTCAAGACATCGTAAACAAAATTGACCTATATGTAGAAGTGAAAAATAATAAATATGTTCTTAATGACGATGTTAAAAAGGTTATTACTTATGCTGAATATGTCTCTGCTCAAGAAGTAATAGCCCATACCAATCAACTTATTAATGGATCATCTTTTGTAATAAATAAAAGCACAAAAACTGCAACTCTAGAATTTGAAATTAATAATTCTGGAAAATCAGTTAGAGTTTTTATAGATAAACGCACTGCTAAAGCTGTTGCTTCAGGCGGTCTTACAGGTCTCACAGCTATTATCACCGCTGCTGTTGGCCCTGATGGAGGCCCTATAGTAGCTGCAATTGGTGCTTTTCTAAGTTCGACAATTGGTGACAATATTAAAGGTGGCGTTTGGTTTGATGTTAATTGGATACTTACTGGCATCAATCACTATCCAGTAATTACTCAGTGGGGCTGGCAATAATTCAATTTATAAAAGACAAAATGAATAGAAAGAAAAAGACTGAATCTGATTATTATGAATCGGTGAAATATCGTAACGCATTAGCGTACGGAATATCGACTGGAATTATAGTTTTCATATATCAAATATATTTATCACCTTACATAACTAATAGGTGGACAAATATTTTTGTACAATTTTGCATTATACTTTTGGATATTTTTATAGTTAATTGTGTGCTTCATTGGTATGACCGCAACAAAAAATAATTTAAATCAAATATTTTGTAGTCAATAAATGTGACGTATAATTAGAACTTAGACATCCAATTATTATGCAAAAGCCAATGTACGATTTTGATATTGATACGACCTCTGAAATTAAGATAATTTTTGAGGTCGTATTTTTATGGTTAAATTATCTTAATTTTGGTGGTTAACATTAATTACTAAACGATTTTTCGTATACTTTTTAATTTTAAGTTAGCACCAGTTGTTCATTAGATTACACCCCTTTTGGTCTTCAAAATAAACAGGATTTAACTAAGATTATGAGCGCAATTAAGCATAGGAGAGTCACACTGCATTTTTTCGTCTTTGCGAGGCTTTTTGAAGATTCTAACCTGTAGAGTTGATGAATAACATCATTCTAGAGCTTTATAAGTACCAAGGTGAGAGCGAACGTAAGAGAATTAAGGAGCGGAAACGGCAGGACACATCCCAATTGCTAAATCTGAGGACCGCTATCATGGTCGCAAGCCCAAATTCAATAAGAACAGTCTCCAATTGCAATACGCCTTTAAACTTTACCAAAGTGGTATGACTGATATTGCTGTCAGCAAGGTAACTGGAATCAATCGGATAACATTCAAACGATATAGAGAAAAATTAGGGATTACCCAGATAAGTTAATCAGGTTCTTGTGCAAGATCAGTTTAATCATGCTAGAATATAACTATAGAGAAAAAGAAGCCTTGCAAAAACAAGACTTCCTCTCTGAATTTCAAGCAGCCGCTTTAAAGGCGGTTAGCTAGATTATAGTTTGGTTAAAGACCAATCCCATAACGTGCTAAAGTTATTGTTGGGACGGTCTTTTTTTATTTGTGTTTGTCGATATAGGTCAACAAGACAATAATAAACGAGGCAAATGTCAGCGCTAATTCTAGCGCATGGTACACACTCAATAGCTGGACACCTTTCTAAAAGATTTCGTGCCATAGGCACCCTCTCCCTTCAAGTGAAACAGCCAGCCGCCCTCAAAACAATTTGCTATCAATTCAAACTTAATTATAGCAAGTATTGCTCTATTCCTAAATGATGATGTGAGCTCCAAATTTAGGACAACTTTTAGGAGCTCAGTACATATTAATTTCGTGTTTTTCTTATATTTAGTTATCTTTTTGCCCTGAAAAAGATAATTTCTCTTGCTGCAACAATTGGACCGGATGATTGATAAATCGTCAGATGCACTTTTTTAGCGCGCACATCCCGCAAGCCTACTACCTTGTTTTTAGTATCAGCCTTCCACTGTAAGTGGTCTGCATAAGTAGTGTAGTTTTCACCATCTGTTGAAACAGCAATTGAGACAACCAGAGGATCACCATTATGATCAATATTCCGGGGCACAAAAACCATTCTGCTTAGCTTTTCAACCTTTTCAAAGCTAAAAGTTAATTCCAGCGGTTGTTCAGGTGAAACAGTTTGGCTGGTTTGCCATTCGCTCGCCAATTTCAGGTCAGTCAAATAGGACAGGGGATGGTTTTCTTTACTATCACAGTTGCTGGTTACCTCAATGTTTTCAATCGCATAGTCTTTGGCAGCATGCTTGGTAATAACGCCGAAAAGGTCAGACCATTCAGAAACTTTATTTTTAATGGCATAACGCATTCTAATAATATAGCGGGTATTAGGCGATAACTCATGAAAGGTAAAACTTTTGCCGGTAATGCCAACATAAAGAAGATTATTAATTTCAATCTGCACGGCACTCTCATGAGGCCAGGCAAGTTCAAATGAATGAGCAGAAATTTTACTTGAATCAACTGCCGGTAGTTTTGGTGACGGCAAGACGCCACTGGTAATTTCGTGTACTAACACGTTTTTACCATAGTTGAAGTTACGGACTGTGATTTCTATTTCAGTGGCGGTAATATCTCTAGCGGCTAATTTTATTTGCAGCGCAGTCTGCGTGTTCTTATGGTATTTTTTAAACTCATCGAGGCCGTAATTAGTATTATAAAAAATACCTTCATGAGCATGATTGAAAGCAGCTAGCGAGCCGTATTCTTCTACGGGGACAACTTGATCATTAATTTTAATAGTTACAGCATCAGGGTAAGAATCGCACATAATTGTCAGACTGGTAGGTTGTTCAATGAATTTCTTTGTCAAGTTACCCTCAGTCGGTGCAATAGTGACCACCAGCTTTTCCTGTTCAACTTTACTGCAGATTTTAGTAGTGTAACTGTTACTTGCAGCAATTGTCCCATCATCGTCATAGCTAATGGCTTCACTCTGCTCTTGGGGATAAAGTAGAAAATCACGTTTATTCCAGTCAAAAATACTGCCACCCCGAACAAAAACCGGCAGATGCCATAGTGGAAAAGTTAAGTTATTGTAGACTTTGCCGCCTGCATATTTTTTACCGGTAAAAAGGTCGATCCACAGCGTTTTTTTGCCTGGCAAATATAAATTATCCTTACGAGAATCACCGTTTTTGTCTTCGCGACCATTCGTAATAGGAGCAACTAAAAGGTCGGGTCCCAACATAAACTCATTGCCAAACTGGGCTGTATAATTAGCACGCTCATCAGGAAATTCGCTGAACAGTGGCCGCATAATCAGCTCGCCGCTTTTTGCCCGTTCATTTAACGTATAAATGTAACTGGCTAAGTGCTGACGCAATTTAAGATAAGCCAGATTAATTTCACTTATTTTCTTATTATAAGCAAACGGGTTTTTACTGAAATTACCCTGATCATCAAAGTTAAATAGTAAAGCGGTAAAACTTTTCCATTCAAAGTCACGGACATTGATTTGAGCGTTGCCGCCGCCTTGCAGACCATCAACCGCTGCCCCAACTAAAGGCTGACCGGAAAGATTTGCTCCCAGTAATCCAGCAACTTGATTAGTAATATTGTCCCAGTTACCACCAACGTCGCCAAAAATTAGTGCGGCATTTTTTTGCATGCCAGCGGTGCCGCTGTCAGCCAGCACTAGAGGCCGCTCTTTTTGCGATTCACTTTGAAGTTTTGCTGTATCTTGAGCTGCTTCGCCAGCTGCAGTATAAGTAAAGGCGGTTTTTTCAGGTAGATCAACTTCACCCTGATGCCAAAATCCGGGATGAACACCCTGAGTTTGCGCGTATTCATTAAAGAAACTAAGTGCCTGCTCATTTTCGGGTTGCTCACCATAATTAGGGACAAACCAGCTTATTGGAAAATGCATGGCGTGATAGCGATCAATTAGCGCCCTTGCGGAAAACTGGTAGTTTTCTTCCCCATTAAGTGAGGCCTTACCAGAAGCGGAATTTTCATCTTTGGTACGGGTATAATAATTGTTGCCAATTTTGCTGGCATTACGTTCCTGGGCATGGCTTGGCTGCCATAAGGTCGTGCAGAAATTGCCGATATGGCCGAGACCAAAAGCATATTTAGGCAGTAACATCGGCTTGCCCGTTAAAGCGAAATAACGCTGTAAAATTTCCTTGGGTGTAGCGCCAAGGAAGTAAAAAGTGTCAAAAACAGCATCTTGATGAGCGAGGACGGTAACTCCCCGCTGGGTTTTACCGAAATCATAGCTTCCCGCTGCAGTGGTATTTCTTAATTCGCCATAACCGGCATTCGACCAGAAAAAGGGGACAGGCATGATCACGCCGCCTTTTCCCGTTATTTGATCATGCTTAATTGCGATTTTATGGCCTTTATGACTAAAATAACCGTTTTGCAGTCCACCACCGTAGAAAAATTCGTTTTGGTTTTCTGCTAAAAATTCTCGCGTTTCGTTTTCACTAAATTCGAGCGGTTGCGACTGACGCATCCTATTATGATGCAGCGATTCATCAAAAATACTGAGCACAGCCGGATTTTGACCGAAGATAATTTGATAGTTGCCTGTATGAATGATTAAAGAATCGTTGGTAGCTCTGACCTGAGAATTGGTAAAAGCAGTATTATCAAATTGCGCCAGCTGAATGTTTGCGACTTGATTTTCACTAAAATTTTGCTCTGGATCAATTAAAAGGCGAAAAATACCGTCAGCTAAGACGTAAAAGTGCGCAATTTCGCCAGTGGCAAAGTGTAATTCATAATAGTGGTCACACTTGCTGGCACCAGTAAGTGCTCCCAATGAGTGTTTATTTGTTTGCGTATTTTGAATCATGATTTTTGCTTCCTAATTAGTTACCTACACCACTATTATAACTAAAAAATTAAAACTTTCCGTACTATTTGAAATTGAACTGGTAAAGACCAGTTGATTAAGCTAAAATGAAACTATAAGTAAGAGGTTTATTTTATAAAAGAAAGGCCAAAATATTATGACTTATTATATTCATGCAGATAAATTCTTTCTTGAAAATGTAACTGAACAAGGTGGTTACTTAGAAGTACAAGATGATGGCAAATTCGGCTTTTATTATACTGAAGACCAAAAGCCGGAAGGTAAAATTGTCGATTATAAAGGTAAGTGGATAGCACCGGGACTTGTTGACACTCACGTTCACGGGTCACTAAAAGAAGACGTAATGAAAAGTGACTGGGCAGGAATTAACCACTTGTCAGAAGGCTTTTTGCGTTCAGGTGTTACCAGCTGGTTGCCAACGACTTACACTGCCGGTGCTGATACATTAAGCAAAATTTGTCAGATGTTTGGTGCCCATAAGGGTGAAGAAACTGGTGCTAAAATTCAGGGACTTCACTTTGAGGGCCCATACTTTACTGCGGAACATGCTGGTGCGGAAAATCCGAAATACTTGCTTGACCCTGATATTAACCAGTTTAATCAATGGCGCGAAGAATCAAAAGGACTTTTAAATAAAATTTCTCTTGCTCCTGAAAGAAAAGGTGCTAAAGAATTCATTCGTGCAGCTGTTAAAGAGGGCGTAGTTGTAGCTTTAGGACACTCAAGCGCTACCTTTGCAGAAGCTAAAGCCGGTGTTGAAGCTGGTGCTACTATGTTTACTCATACTTTTAATGGTATGCCTGATCCTTCACACCACGATACATCAATTTCCAACGCTGCAATGGCGCTGCATAACGTGACTGATGAGTTGATCTGTGATGGTCACCATGTTCAAAAAGAAATGGTACGAGCATTAGTTCAGCTTAAAGGTGCCGAACATATTTGCTTGATCACAGACTGTATGGAAGCTGGCATGATGCCTGATGGTGACTACATGTTAGGTGAGTTGCCGGTTTATGTTAAGGAAGGCATGGCGCGCTTAAAGGGTGGCAATAACTTAGCCGGCAGTATTTTACAATTAAAGACTGCTGTTAAAAACGTTGTTGACTGGAACGTTGCTACGCCGGAAGAAGCAATCATGATGGCCTCTTACGTACCGGCTAAGAGCGCTCATGTACTCGATAAATGTGGTTCAATTGCTCCTGATAAGGACGCTGATTTCTTAGTATTAAACCCAGATATGACTTTAAGTGAAACTTACTTAAATGGTGAGTCACGTTACAAAGCATAATATGACTAATCGATTAAATTATAAAAAGCCAATTCATCAAGTTGAATTGGTTTTTTGCTTGTTATTATTAACTATATTTAGCTCTTTATTATACACTATACGCTTTTACTATAAGTTAAATTAATTGCACTTTTTTCACCCCGGATATAGTCTAAGAATATAGTACGTGCTATTAATAATTAAATAGACGGAGAGTGAGAAAATGGCTAAAACAGGACAAGATAGGTTGAATGACCCGTTTTTGAATAAAGGGACTGCTTTTACAGAAGAGCAGCGAGAACAATATCATTTAGTAGGGATGTTGCCGCCAAAGGTGCAGACTCTTGAAGAACAAGCCCGCGAAGTTTATTTACAATACCAGGAAAAATCAACGAATCTAGAAAAACGGATTTTTCTGATGACGATTTTTAATACTAACCGCGTGCTGTTCTTTAAAATTTTTAGTGAACATGTCACTGAATTTATGCCAATTGTGTATGACCCGACAATAGCTGAAACTATTGAAAATTACAGTCATTTATTTGTTAATCCGCAATATGCCGCATTTTTGTCAATTAATGAACCGGATAAGATTGCAGAAACTTTAAGAAATGCAGCAGATGGCCGTGATATTAAGTTAATTGTAGTTACCGATGGTGAAGAAATATTAGGAATCGGTGACTGGGGCACTCAAGGCGTCGACATTTCTGTTGGCAAGTTGATGGTTTATACTGCTGCAGCTGGTGTCGATCCAGCATGTGTGTTGCCAGTAGTGCTGGATGTTGGCACTAATAACGACAAATTACTTAATGATTCGCTCTATTTAGGTAACCATCAGCGTCGGGTGAATGGAGATCCTTATTACCAATTTGTTGATCGCTTTGTGCAAACTGTAGAAAAGCTGTTTCCGGGACTATATTTACATTTTGAAGATTTTGGCCGGGATAATGCTGATAATATTTTAAAACATTATCGTGATCATATTCTAACCTTTAATGATGATATTCAGGGTACTGGCGTCATTGTTTTGGCTGGTATCTTGGGAGCCTTAAAGATTAGCGGACAAAAGTTAACCGATCAAAAGTACGTTTGCTTTGGTGCCGGAACAGCTGGTACAGGAATCGTTGAGCAAGTCTATGCCGAGATGCTGCAAGCAGGATTACAACCTGAAGAAGCACGCAAGCACTTTTACTTAGTGGATAAACAAGGATTGCTTTTTGAAGATACACCTGATTTAACACCAGCGCAAAAGCCTTTTGCAAGAAAACGTTCTGAGTTCAGTAATGCTGACCAGCTCAAAGACTTAAAGAGTGTCGTGCAGGCAGTTCACCCTGACATTTTAGTAGGAACTTCAACCCGTTCAGGTGCTTTCACTCAGGATATTGTGACGGAAATGGCTGCCCATACCGACCGGCCAATTATTTTCCCATTATCAAATCCAACTCAATTGGCGGAGGCAAAAGCAGAAGATTTAATTCATTGGACTAAGGGCAAAGCCTTGGTAGCAACTGGTATTCCTGCTGATCCAGTTGAATATGAAGGAACCAAGTACGAAATTGGTCAAGCCAACAATGCTTTGGTTTACCCCGGACTTGGTCTTGGTGCTTTAGCTGTTAATGCTAAGATTTTAAGTGATGAAATGATTAGTGTAGCAGCCCATTCACTTGGCGGCATTGTTGATTCCAGTAAACCCGGTGCAGCCGTGTTACCACCTGTGGAAAAACTAAATGTCTTTTCCCAAACTGTAGCAAAAGCTGTGGCTAACAAGGCCATTGCCGACCATCTTAACCAGAACGATTTTCAAGATGGTGAAAAAGCTGTAGCAGCACTTCGCTGGACGCCAGAGTACGCAGATGAGCAGGAGTGAGAATAAATGCAAGCCTTTATTACTTCATTAACTAGCGTTGTTGAACTGCTACTTGTAATTGCTTTAGGGTATTGGTTGCGCACCAGTGGCAAACTAGGCGATCAGTTTAAAGGCAATATTTCTTATTTGATTATGAATATTGCTCTGCCTGCTTCAATTTTTGTTTCTGTTTTAAAATATTTGAATCGACAAAAATTGTTCGGTTTAACAGGTGGCTTAATTTATGCCATTATCTGCTTTGCCCTAAGTTATTTGTTTGCCTGGCTATTATGCAAGGTTTTGCGAATTCGCAAGGGTCGTCGTGGTACTTTTATTAATGCCATTACGAACGCCAATACTATTTTTATTGGCCTACCATTAAATATTGCCTTATTTGGGCAAAAAAGTATGCCATACTTTTTAATTTATTATGTTTTAAATACTGTTTCTACTTGGGCAATTGGTGTCTTCTTCATTTCTAGTGATGATCCGACCGCACAAAAGAACAAGCAGCAAAAATTTAACTGGAAAAAATTGTTGCCAGCGCCATTAGTGGGATTTTTAATAGCTTTGATTTGCTTACTGGTTGAAGTCCCAATTCCTGGCTGGATTACAGCCGTGTTAAGCATGGTCGGTGGTATCGTTACCCCAATGTCGCTCATCTATATTGGTATTATATTGGCAGATGCCGGTTTAAAGTCAATCCACCTTGACCGCGATACCATTTGGGCATTACTTGGCCGCTTTATCTTAGTACCTGCTTTAATGATGATTTTAATTGTTGTTGGTGCAAATTGGCTACCGCCTTTGACTGGTTTAGCTAAACAAACATTAGTTGTGCAATCAGCTACTCCTGCTTTGGCAGTTTTGCCAATATTAGTTGGTGAATCACATGGGGATGTGCAATACGCTACCAACGTTGTGACCACCTCAACGGTCTTATTCGTAATTGTTGTTCCACTAGTTTTGGAAATTACTCAAATGTTAATATAATTAATAAAAATTTTGCAATATAAAACCCGTCTTTGATCGTATAAATAAGGCGGGTTTTTATTGTGTTATTTCTGCTTTTATTAATTTTAATATGATCTGCTTTTCGCAGTGGATCCCACAGAAAAGGGAAAAATTTATTATGCAAGTTGTTAACAATTACTTTGCTCATACGGCTAGCAAAAACTAGTTGCACTACTTAAATTAAAATATAATTATGTTGTGCAAAAAAATATAATAATGGGTGCTTAATATTGGAACATAGAGAATTAGTCAAATCAAAAGATATTTCTGATAAGGGATTAAAAGCAATGGATGAATCTGTTGCTAATTTAAAAAAAGGAAAGGTGTCCGCACCAATAGATTTATCAGACTTTTAGATGAATAGTATATTTAAAAAAATTGCTAGTTTTGTGAATGTAAAGATTTATACATATAAAAATCCTCTTAGTTAAATTGAAATCTAACTAAGAGGATTTTTAGCTTTAATTATAGTGAGTTTTGCAAGCTATAATAATTAATCGCTCATTTTTAACTGTGTAAACTAATCTATCTACATTATTTATTCTTCTTGACCAACCAATTTGATATTTTAATTTTTCCGGCTTGCCAATTAACATATTCATTCCAAGCTTCATCTAAAAATTCTACTGTCATTCTTTCTTCTGCTCACTACTTAAAAGATGATGTGAATGGATATCCTGATTATTGTTAATCTTTTTGAAACGCTGATTTAGTTCAGCTTGATTTTCCTCACTATAAAATGGATCCCTAACTTCAAACGGTAAACCACCTTCAGCAATACTTTTCTTTATAAATATATTAATGGCAGTCGAAAGATTAAGGCCTAGGCTGTTAAATATTTCTGTAACTCGGTTTTTATCTTCTGAATTAACTTTAACTGAAATCGAAATTTTGCTTTTTTCTGGACTTAGCATTATTGATTACCTCATATGCATAGTAGCACTTTAGATGTATTATGAAGTATAGTTAATTGCTTTAAATTTACATATAATGTACTAGCTAAATTATTGTTAGTAAACATTTATAAAAAACGAAAATCAATTACAGTTTAAATAAATTATTTTATGGTTTTACCAAATCTTTTTTGCATTTTATTGCTGGTATAGCCCAGCTTTTCGTAAAATTTATGAGCACGTAAACGTGATTCTCCTGAATTTAACCTAATTTCTTTCATGCCTAAATTTTTAGCCTGCTTTTCCAAAGTTTGCATAAGTTGACTGCCTATGCCTTTCTTTTGGGCAGAAGAATCTACGGCTAAAGCTAAAACGTTGAACATGGGGTCAAAGTAGGTTTCTTCAAAAACTTCTGCATGCAAATAACCTTCAACTTTTTGGGTATTATCATCTTCAAAGACCCAGAGATAGTGGTGTTCAGGATCATTTAGCAGCCTTTTAATGTTGGCAGCCGTTTTTTCGACAGGATAATCATAACCTAGTTCAATTTGATTGATTTTTTGAATAGCAGTACTGTCAGCTACTTGGCATTTTCTAATCATAAAAATTCCTTTCTTATATTTTTTACGTGATAAAGCTATTTTAGCGCTCCCAATATTGATTAAAAAGATTTATTTACATAGTAAAAATGCGCTCATTTTAAACTTGGATTAGCTTAGTATAATGTAGTAAAACCGTCTCTTATCATTGTCAAAAATGTATTTTAGTTTTTAAGGAGAGAAACAAAATACTATATAGTGGAAATAATCAAAATAAGCCATTGATTTGGCAATAATACTCTATAGTTATTCAATATGCAAACAGTATTTGTTATAATTAATTTAGAATTCAAGCAAATTGTTTTGAGGGCGGTTGGCTGTTGATCCGGAAAGGAGATGGTGCCTATGGCACGAAATCTTTTAGAAAGAGAAGCAGTCAATGAGCGTTTACCAGGCATTACAAATAATGTTGGCATTCGCCACGTTTATTATTGTGTTGTTGGATTATATCAATAATCACAAGAAATAAAAAAGACCGTCCCAATCATACTTTAGCTAGTTGGGGATAGTCTTCTATTACCTAGACAGCTAACCGCCTTTAGAGCGGCTGCTTGTTTTCAAAGAGGTCTTGTTAGTGACGAGGCCTCTTTTCTTTACAATTACATTATATCACGACTGAATTAATTTAGCACGGTGAACTGAGTAATGATTGCGACTAGCATAGCTAGAAAGAGAAACAGTCAATGAGCGTTTACCAGGCATTACAAATAATGTTGGCATTCGCCACGTTTATTATTGTGCTGTTGGATTATATCAATAATCACAAGAAATAAAAAAGACCGTCCCAATAATACTTTAGCCAGTTGGGATAGTCTTCTATATTCCTACTCAGCTAACCGCCTTTAGAGCGGCTGCTTGTTTTCAAAGAGGTCTTGTTAGTGCAAGGCCTCTTTTCTTTACAATTACATTATATCATGACTGAATTAATTTAGCACGGTGAACTGAGTCAGGGATTGCATGTTGCCATTTATAATCGTTTTTTACAGTTACAAAATAGGATTAAGGAAAAAATTAGTGCTAACGGGAAATTGTTCAGTATAAATATTAAAAAAAATAAAATTATCTTATTGACTTTTAAAGATTAAAACTTTATTATTTTGGTTATCTAATATTTATTTTTTATTAATTTAAAAGCCTGAGTTTTGAAGTTAACCCCTAGAATTGGACGTTAACATTATTTTAATAATTAAGCTAAAAATTTCTTTACATGGCTTATTGGACAAGCTTAAGAGCAATATTGAATTTAAAAATGAGTATACATACTATAAGTGAAGAACTAGACTAACAAAATGCTATTTAAAAAATATTGAAAGGAAAGACAATGATTATAAAATACTCACACCCATGGAAAATAGCCTTATACGTTTTTTTTGCTTTTTTGAAATCGCTTCAGGTTGTTTTTGTTGCCTTCATTTTTCAAAAATTTATTGATTTCGCCCAAAAGCCTCAAGGCAGCTTAATCAAGCTGACTGTCTTTGCTGTTTGTGGTCTGCTAATATTTGGAATAGTCGGCGTTATATATCAGTATTTCTATTATAAAATTATCGAAGAAATTAATCTTGCCCTGAAAAGTGCGTCTGCTAATTATTTAGTGAATAGCTATGCTGGTCATGACGAAATTGACAGTTCATTTATGACTAATGACCTCAAGCAAATTGAAACTAATAGTATTGAGGCAGAGCTTTCAATTATTTCTGATTTAATTCAATTTCTGGCGGCTGTAATCTCTGCATTTGTTAGTTCTTGGATTATTGCATTGGTATTTTTAATAGCTTCATTTACTCCTGCCGTTATCCAATCTGTTTTTGGTCCTAAGATCGAAAAAAATTCTGAAAAGTGGGAAAAATATAATAGCAACTATACCAATACCGTTAATGAAACTCATTCCGGAGCGGAAATGGCTAATATCTATGATGTTCAATTTTCAATGGTTAACAGGCTGATTAAAGCGGCGAAGCTGATGGAAACGGCTCTTTTCAAAACCAATTGGACTAAAGGCATGTCTAATGAGATGACTATGATAGTAGCATATATTTTCAGTATGTTCCTTCCTTTTGCCATTGGTATTAGTTTCATTGTTAGCGGTCGGCTGACTTTAGGCACTTTTATGATGATTTCACAACTGGCTAATAATTTTATTAATCCTGTAGTTGGTATTTTTGGCTCAGTTAACGATATTAAAACGGCAAAACCGATTTTGCAAAAAATCAAAAAAATCGACTTGCTAATAAAGCCGCAGGGTAGCAATACTGCAACTGCTCCAGACACTTTCCAATCATTACAATTGACTGATGCTGGAGTTAGCCAGGGTAAACAGAAAATTTTTGCCAATGTTAATCTAAAAATTGATTCCGGAGAAAAAGTTCTCCTGCAAGCTCCATCAGGTTGGGGGAAATCAACTTTACTGAATGTATTAATTGGTAATCAACAACTTGATTCTGGATCTTATGAAGTTAATCATTCTGAAGTAAATGGTAATTGGGCAAAATTACACGAGTACTTCTCCTTTATTCAGCAAAAGCCTTTTATTTTAGATGATACTTTAAAATACAATATTACTTTAGGTCGCCATGTGTCTGAAGAAGACTTAAATTATGTTGTTGAACAAGCCGGCTTAACTGATCTCGTAAACGAAAAGGGCTTAGACTATCAGCTTGGGAAAGGTGGTAGTAATTTATCTGGTGGTCAAAATCAACGAGTTGAAATTGCACGAGCATTAGTATCAAAAAGACCGATATTATTAGCTGATGAAGCAACTTCATCTCTTGATCAGAACTTATCTTTGCAAATACACCAAACTATTCTAAGTGAGTTTAAAGGAACTGTGATCGAAGTTGCTCACCACATTTCAACCAACGAAAAGGAAATGTTTGACCAAATAGTTGACTTGGCAAAGCAATCTTAATTCCAAGTTATCGTGAAGTAAGAATCTAGAGAAAAAATAAAAGAAATCTATAATTTATCCTGTTGATGACTTATCCATGTAATAAGCTGTTAACAGGTTTTTTATTGCATAAAAAAGGTGAATATATTTCTCTTGCTCCTTGTAATACAAAACCAACACTACTCAATTTTTTTATCGTAGATAAAAGTATTAGATATACTGCCGGTAAAGTAGAACTAATAGCAAGGAAGCTTGTTACAGAGCTAAAAACGAATTTTTTCTTTAATTAATAACCTTAAAAAATAATTTACCTTGATGTCATCTTAGAATAATAAATTTGATAGGCTTTCACATAGGTTAATGCTAAGCTAATGAATTAAAGCTGAGCTGGAACTATTTAAATTTAAAGGTAGATAAAAAATAACTTCCCTATAATATGGAAGTTAATCAAAATAAGCCATTGATTTGGCAATAATACTTTATAGTTATTCAATATGCAAACAGTATTTGTTATAATTAATTTAGAATTCAAGCAAATTGTTTTGAGGGCGGTTGGCTGTTGATCCGGAAAGGAGATGGTGCCTATGGCACGAAATCTTTTAGAAAGAGAAGCAGTTAATGAGCGTTTACCAGGCATTACAAATAATGTTGGCGTTCGCTACGTTTATTATTGTGTTATTGAATTATATCAATAATCACAAGAAATAAAAAAGACCGTCCCAATCATACTGTAGCTAGTTAGGGATAGTCTTCTATTTTTCACATAGCTAACCGCCTTTAGAGCGGCTGCTTGTTTTCAAAGAGGTCTTGTTAGTGCAAGGCCTCTTTTCTTTACAATTACATTATATCATGACTGAATTAATTTTGCACAACGAGCTGAGTAGTGAGTAGAATCCTAATTAATAAAGTATCTTATAAAGAAAATCAGGCGAGTTTTCATAAAAATCTAAATAACCACTTCTTTGTGGCTATAAATAGTAGTTCAATGAAAAATCAGAATCACATAAAGAACAATAAAATGTTAAAAATCAATGAAAATTCCACAAATATTATATATACATGGGAACCTTTCTGCTAACCTTATAATTAAGGACATGAATTTCTTAATAAGTTAGTCTAAGTGATAAAAAATATAGTCACAAAATGCTTAAAACTTTGATTTCTTTTTATTAAAATTAATGACTAAATAGGACTGACTTTTAGCGATTAAACATCCAGGATTTATGTTAAACATGTGAGTAATTGACGCATTCTAAAAAAACTAAAAGTGGGAGAGCTTTTTATGGAAATTATGATCTGCTATGCCATTGTTATGATATTCATACCTGTTGGAACTGTAAGTTTGTTATATATGATTTATATCATCTCAAAAGCTTGGCATAAACGTAGTCTGGAATTACGAAAAGAAATCGCAGCGTTTACAGTTGAGCTTTCAGCACAGCCTGGAATTGAAAGAGAATTGATAATGATAAATGTCTGCCCGTTTATTGCAATTATTGCTCTAGGATTAAGTTGGGTTTGTTTTACATCAGATGTTGGTATTCTATGTATAGGAAATTTGATTTTTATTGCCGCCTTATTAGCAGAAATATATATGAGTGTAGATATAATTAAAAAAATAAGAAAGCAGTTTACAAGTACTTCCTATATTCATAATGCAAAACGGGCAAAATTAGTATGGCGATTATATGTCACTAGCCGCGTTTCTTTTATAGTTGGTTTTACTGCAGGTACTTTCTTTATCTATTCAGTATATGGCTGGTAGACGAAACTGAATTGTGAAAAACTCTAAGCAGAAGATATAAGTTCTGCTATTTTTTCAGATTGCTAAAAATTCAGTTTATTACAAATTTGACCGACTGCTCAAATTAAAAGTATGAACTATGATTAGATTATTAAAATGATAGACAAATCTACTAATAAAACCAATATAAATTTTGGCTAACAATTCGTGATAGAATGGGTTAATTATGACAGAAAAAGATAATCAATCAAAACGACTTTATCAGATGAACGCTGCTCAGTTCTTTACAAGTTTGCAAGGGTTCACAACGCCGAAATTTCAATTTTATCTTGTTTAGATAATTTAGTCATAAAAATGACCCTCAAATTTGTCATAAATTTGGGGGTTACTTCATTTAGGCTTTCGAGACTTCTTTTTTTAATATGCCCTGATTCTATTAAGTGGCCAGTAGCGATACTTGACTACACCCTCTATTTTGTTTCTGGGGATGGCTCCTATATAGCGACTGTCCTTTGAAACACTTCTATGGTCACCCATTACGAAATATGAACCTTTAGGAACCTCATTAGTTTTTTTCATTTTTTTCAGTTGCGCAGAGGAATAGATACTTTTGTATTCTTTAGTTTTAGCCAAAGACCGAATTGAGAAATTTTCCGTATAAGAATATTTCGTACCATAAAAGCCATCTTCATTATCTGTAAGCTTAAAGCCGGGCTTTAAAAAGTCCTGATTTATTTTTTTACCGTTAACATAAATTTTATTATCTTTTGCAGTTATAGTGTCACCTGGCAATCCAATAATTCTTTTGATATAAAAAGAATTGCGTTCATCAGGAGCTTTTAAAATAACAACTTCGTTTCTTCTCAATTCGCTATTTCGATCGGCTATAACTTTTTCTTGATTTTCAAAAGTGGGTTGCATTGAGATCCCAGATACAGAACACTTAACTATTAAATATTTTGTTAGTAAAAAGTTACATAAAACAAAAATAGCAAAAAAAACTATTACATATCTTAGAAATTCGTAGATCTGTTTTGATTTTTCTTTTGTTTCGTTATTTTGATCGTTTTTCATTATTCAGTCCCACTGCTTAAATTAATATTAATGTAAAAATTATAGACTTATAAATAATAAAAAGTCAAAAAATTTTTTCAATTACTATTAGCTTAAGTAATGTTAATTGAAATAGCTTTTCCTAATTTTATATAGTCATTCACACTAAATCCTTAATATTACTTTTTCATAAAATAGAAAGACTATTTTTGCATAAGTGATCAAGCAAACCAGTTCTATCCTTTAATGCTCTTATTTAACAATAAAATTAGCTATTTTTTATTTTGCTGATAAAAACCAATAAAAAACTGAATTTATCTATGATGCATAAATTGGGCGTAGTGGATAGAAAATTTGTCTGCGGCTACCTCTGTGAATAAGCTTGTCAGTCATAATCTGTACATCTAAAAATAGCTTATGAAATACTCCATAATAGTTAAATTACTTCTTAACTATTGTGGAGTATTTTTAGTATCTAATAATAACCACTTAATTTTAAAAAACTACCTCTTAGAAAATAAATATATACTTTAAAATAAAATTATGATTAAATTAAAAGAACAAACAGTAACGGGAAAGATTTAAACAAGATAAATCATATTGCTTCTATGGAACAAGACCATTTTAGCAAAATATGTTAAATATAAATGAAAGGTAAAACCAATTATGAAAAAATATTTTGATAACAAAAGCATAATCTTATGTTTTTTGTTAACTCTGATCGTAGGTCTTGCTACTCCTTTTAATACGTGGTCTTACTCACAAATCTTTGCCATGGTTGAAGCTGGTGATAAAAGACGAGTAGTTCTTGAAGTCTGTTTGATTGTTCTGGTTATTTTCTTATTAACCGTTGCTCGCTACTTTTACGAGCGAACACTAAATCGGAATATCTTCCTCTTCAACAAGAACGTGCGTAGTGATCTGTTATCTTCCGATTTCGTTAAACAGAAGGGACCGGTTTCTGATAAGCTGTCATTTGTCACCAACGATTTAGAGTTGGTAGAAAATAATTACGTTAAAGAAGTATTTAACTTAATTACTTGTGTTGTTAACCTGCTACTTTGTTTAGTTATGGCAATAAATGCAAACTTTATTCTAACTTTTGTTTTCATGCTTTTTTCAGTTATTTCGGCAATTGCTCCAGAAATTATGGCCAAACGAGTTATGGAAAGCTCTAGAGCCTGGAGTGCTAGTGTCGGTAAATACACAGGATTTATGTCGGATTACCTCAAGCACATTGACTTGATTCTACATTATAATGCAATGCCTTTCTTTTTACTGAAAGGTAAGAAGGCAATTACCGAAACTGCTGCAGCCAAACAGAAACGGGAAAATACGATTGCCATGAGCAATTTACTAGCTGGGATTCTGGCTTATTCCTTATCATTTTTGCCCATTGGAATTGGTATTTTATTTGTTTTAGACAAGCGCTTGCCCCTTTCTTCCTTTATCATGGTTCAGTATTCCAGTTCTTGGATCGTGAATTCTATCTTGGCAATCAACCAGTCAATGACAACGATTAACTCGGCCAAACCCTTGTTAACAAAACTGGCTAATATCAAGGAATTACCACAGTCCGCTCTCAGTGACGAGATGACCACAATAGACTTCAAAGACTTGCAGCTCAATGATGTGAGTTTTGGCTATCAAAATAAGACTATTATTCAAAATGCCAGCTTGACAGTTAATCGCGGCGATAAAATTCTGCTAACTGGTCGTAGCGGGCAGGGTAAGAGTACACTGCTCAAATTAATGGCCAATATAATCCATCCAAATAAAGGAACCGTTGAACTCGTTGAATCAGATGGCAAGGCTATTACTCCACAGCCTGACTACTTTGGAGAAGTCAACCAGGATTCCAATATTTTTCACGACACTCTGCGCTTTAACTTGACTTTGGGACGCAACTTTTCTGAGCAAGAGATTGAACGTGCTATTCAAAAAGCGGGTTTAACACCATTAATGCAAAAGATTGGTCTTGATGCCGTAATTAAGGAAGACGGAACTAACTTGTCGGGTGGAGAAAAGAAACGAATAGAAATTGCTCGTGCCTTTTTATACAATCGCAACTTTTTACTGATTGATGAGGGTACCGCATCTCTTGATCCCCAAACTGCACATGAAATTCATGAATTGATTTTGTCTTCCAACTTAACCGTGGTTGAAATTGATCACCATATTCCAGAGGACTTGCAAAGTAAGTTTACGCGTTCTTACAAGTTGGAAGATAAGAAGCTAAGCCTGATTAGTTAAAAGTATAGGGATAAAGTAGACCGGATTTTAACTGTTAATTTAATGATTTAGTTATGGAAAAGTAATTAAGTCACTATTTAAAAATAGCAGGGTTTATCAAAGCTTTAAACTGCTTAACATTGTGAAAAGAATGATCAATAAAGGAAATTATAAATTCACCTGAAACAAGAAAAATTATGTAATTGACCATGTGTGGCATTCAACGTACAATGATAATGAGGTGATAAAAATGGCTAGAATAGAAGCTAGAATTGATCCAGCTATCAAAAATAAAGCGAAAACAGTACTTGCCAGCCATGGCTTAACAATTTCAGAATTTGTTAGAATGACGGTAACTACTGTGGCTAATCAGGGCTTACCAAAATATTATTCTTTACCTAACCAAGAATTATGCAGTTCGTTAGAAGAAATGCTTGATGATTTATCTGGAAAAGAAAAGTTGCCAGAAGCTCATAATTTTAAAGAATTAGAAAAGTCACTCAATTCAAATGAATAGTTGGATCTTATATGATAAATGGATAAAACAGTCAAATATACTAAGATATTTAAAAAGCAGTTAAAAAAGCGAAGGCAGGATCCGAAATGGCATTCTGTATTTAATGGATCTCTTCCACAAGAGCTTGATAATCAGGAACGAAGTCCTTGGGAATTCATTATTCAATGTTTGATAGAAGATAATAAAATACCTAATTATTTTCATCCGCATGCTTTGGAAAATTTAATCAATATAAAGAAACAAATTAAAAAACAACTAAGCGATAAAAGAGCAACAGTAATTATTCTGGAACTTCATTTTGACGGTTATAGTGGTGACCATTTATTAGTATATGCTCCTACACAAGAAACAGTTTTTTTAATTGGTATAGGAACGCATAGTGAATTATTCAAATGAGGTATCTATAAGAGTTAGAAAAAAAGTTATTCCAAGCCAATAGAAAATACTCATTTTAATATGATATACAACCAAAATTAAAAAGAAATAGAAGAAGGAAAATAATAGCTAACCTTTTTTATTAAAATGCCCTAGAAAGTTAATCAGTTGATTAGCGCCTAGAGCATTTTTGCTTTAACTAAAGAAATTTAATATTTTAATTCTACTGATCGTATTTTTTAAATCCTATACAAGTGGTAGTATTGGTGTAAGCTATTTCATTTTTAAGAAGTGCGAGTGTAAACAAATAAGGAGAGAACAATTGCATTCTAAAGCGGTAGACTCAAAAGCGTCTCTTGTAAATTTATTTTGGGACCAATTTTTATTTTTGTGGCAACTAATAAAAGCGCACTTTCTTTTTTGGTTAGGGTTAATAAGCTTTGTAATACTGATGTTGAAACTAATGCCTAATTCCGCTATAGTTCCTCTTTTTTTCATGGGTGTTGATTTTAACGCTGTTAAATCACGCCAAGTTATTTTGCCTGTTTTTTGGTTTGTTTATTTTGTGATGCCACTATTAATAGTCTTAAGCAGTTTTAAACAATTGTGGCAAGCAAGGGGAATGCAATTGCGAGGACTCAGATACTCACCCTTAAGTTTCGCTGCAGTTAACGTTGGGTTAATGGGATTAATCACCATCATTTATGTGGTACTAACAGAAGGAATCATGACTTTAATGACTGACTTTTCTTGGCTAAGAAATTTTAAGCTATTACAATTTCACGGATTACCAGCTTTATTAGTATTGTTTATTATCAACTTTTTAGGAATATTTCTGTTGTTGATAATTCAGGCCACTATAGGTCGCTTCAATGCTCCACTGGGCATAATTATTCCATTTAGTTGGCTTATAATGACTGTTTATACCACTTGGAAATATAATCCGCTCAATAGTTTAATGTTGCTGCGGGTCAATAAGAACAATATTCTGTTGTTACTAGTTACAACGCTATTAATGCTAATCGTCTATTTAATTACTAATCGTTATAGTGAGCTGGATTATTAAAAGTCTAATTCTACTATTTTTAACAATACTAAAATGATACTATTAATGTATAGAATTAAACGATAATTAAAAAATAAGAAACAAAAACTGGCTATTTATAATAGTCAAATTAATTCATTTTATTGCTGCCGCTGTCCTCACTCTTAAAAAGAAGGTCTTTATGAAACGTCTATTTTGGAATCAATTACTATATTTATGGCAAATAATCCGCTTCCGTTTTATTTGCTGGCTAAGTTTGATTTGCTGTTCAATTATTTTTCTCAGTGCGCAGCTAATTAACAGTCCACATACTTCTATATTTAATCTTTTCTTTGCCGATACCAGTCAAGGTGCATCTTTTATTTTTATTTTGTGGCTGGTCTATTTCTTAATACCGCTGCTTATTATGCTAAATAGCTTTAAACTACTTTGGCAAACTACCGTTATGCACCTAAGAGGATTACAAATTCCACCGAAAAATTTTACTGTTGTCACTATGTTATTAATGGGAGTAATAGCTTTTGTCTATGTATTTGTTACACTTTTAGTTATGTTGCTTGTTACGGCTTTATTTAAATTGCCCTCTTTGTCTTTTTTTCATTTAGCTGACTGGCAGGCGATCCCACTACTTTTCATCAACAATTTTTTAGGAATATATCTGACACTTCTTTTGCAAGGTACAATTGGAAAGTTTAATTCGGCCTTGGGTCTGATTATTCCAGCTTCACTTTTGATAATGACATCTCTTTTAAAATGGCAATTAAATCCTTTGAATTGCTTGATAATTATGAGATTTAATTTCCCCGGCTTTTTATTATTATTGCTGGCAACTTTGATTATGGTGATTGTTTATGGGATTATTGACCATTTCTTTAGTGTAGAGTAAGGAGTAAAAAATGAGTTTTATTGAATTAAATGAAGTAGGAAAAGTAGTGAAAAGACGGCCACTATTGCATGATGTTAGTGCAGAGATTCCGGAAGGCAGTATTACTGTTTTAGAAGGAATAAACGGTTCCGGTAAAACGTTAATCTTAAAAACGATTTTAGGTCTAATAAATACCAGTGGGGAAGTCATAGTTAATGGTAAGAAGATGAAGGTCCAAGAGCCTTATCCTATTAAAGCGGGAATTTTAATTGAAAATCCCAGTTTAATAGAAGAATTTACTGCTCGTAAAAATTTAGAACTACTAGCGAAATTAGATCCAGATATTCAAGAAAAGCAGATTAATGATTTATTGGCATACTTTGATTTAACCAGGTTCCCTAAACAAAAAGTTAAGAAATTTTCACTGGGGATGAAGCAGAAATTAGGAATTGCGCAGGCTTTTCTTGGAGCCTATCCGTTAATTGTTCTGGATGAACCCACCAATGCGCTGGATCATGAAAGTATAGGTAAATTAATCAGATTGATTGACGGCTATAACCATAAAGGTTCAACCTTTGTTATTGCTTCGCATGATCATGAGTTTGTGAACAAAGTCGCCACGCAAAAGCTATATGTACAAGAAGGAACAATAAATCATGAAAAATAAAAAATTATTATGGAGCTTCTTCGTGGTAATAATAATTGTAGTTGGCTGCGTGGGCTTTTATCGCTACAACCAGGTAAACGCCCATCCTCAGCAGTATGGTGTGACTAAAGAACAGCTTTTTCACAAAAATGAATTGGTAAAAGCCTATCACGTTGACTTTATTGTTCATAAAGCTGCAGTTAAGAAAAGTAAGGACGCTGTACAAGCCAAAGTCAAATTTAATATACGTCAAACTGGTCAGTCATTCTATGGCGAGAGAAAAAACAATCCTAATTTTAGAGAAAATATGTATCTAAATAATCCTTATGGTACAAGCAGTCCTTCGATAAAATTGTATGATAAAAGTCACCACAGTATTAATCCTGATAAAGCATTAGCGCACGGCAAGCAGCCTTTTACAATATTTTTTACCATTCCGCGTTATTCATATGACATGCGCAATCAAAAATTACGTTTCAGTTTCTTGGTACCAACTAAGAAGCACTATGTCAAATATTCGCTTCTGCTAGAATAGGGAGAATAAAATGAAATTTTTGTGGTCACGTTTGAATAAATTATGGTTATTTTTGGCATTGGCAATAGGAATAAGTATTAGCGTTGTACAGTGTGCTGTTTCTGTGTCTAAATATATTCCTGCGACAAACTCACCTTATACTATGTGGATATCAATAGATGGATTTACTTTTGTACCTACTATATTTTTTATCTTGTTACCTTTAATAGCAAGTTTACCTGCCAGTACATTGCTAAAAGAAGATTTTACCAACGGCTATTTTTATAAATTAAAGATGGAGAAGTCCATTAAACAAATCTTGTTAGGATACCTAGAAATCGCATTTATGACCGGCTTTATTGTAATTGCTGTTCCTTTACTGTTTAACTTTTTATCTTGGTTTATGATATTGCCTAATGTTAAGCCCGATAATTTACTTAATATTAATATTGGTGCCAGAAATTTTACTATGCTGTTTGTCTCCCTTTATTATTCCCATCCATTTGTCCACGCTATTTTGTCAATTATGTTTTCTTCTTTTTGGGGTGGATTGTTCGCTGTATTCGCAATGGTTACTTCTTTGTGGATTAAAAATAAGTTTGCTGTCATGTGTACAGGTTTAGTTTTGCAAATAATTTTATTATTAATGAATGCAACTATCCATTTGCCATACTTTATAAGTTATTCACCTGCTGATTTCTTACGTGAACTCCCTGGAATTATGACTAACATCTATGTGGTGGTGTTTATGACTGCAATATTATTACTTTATTGCATGATTATGTTTCATGTAGATGAAAAACGATTAGCAGAGTTATAAAAAGTGAAAGGAAAAAGGATTAAGTCCAAATGTTAAGGGCCTAATCCCTTTTAATATGCTTTCATTCTATTAAGTGGCCAGTAGCGATATTTAACAACGCCTTCAATTTTACTTCTAGGGATTGCGCCTATATAACGCCTATCTTTTGAAACGCTCCTATGATCACCCATTACAAAATATGAACCTTTGGGAACTTTGTTAGTACTTTTCATTTCTTTTAATTGAGAAGGGAAATAAATACTTTTATATTCTTTTGTTCTTGCTAAAGAACGAATTGAAAAGTCAGCAGTATAAGAATATTTAGTCATGAAAAAAGTGCTCCTAATAGTCAGATTAATGTCTAACTATTATGGAGCACTTCAAATCTAGAG
>NZ_JBHTMT010000003.1:0-27580 GCF_042679465.1 Lactobacillus melliventris
AACTCCGATTCAATATCGGAATCAAGCCTTAAGTAAAACGATATAAAACTAACGTCCAGTTTTAGGGGTTAGCTTCAATTTTTTCACGAGTTTTTTGTTGTTTAAAATAAATTGATGTAAGTAAGGATTGATTTTTTAATGACAGAAATAATTATTCGCCTAAATAGGCAAAGGCAACTTTTTCATCATAAAGATGAAATACTTTTTCAAAAAGGAAGCGGCATATCATTGCTACTACTACCGGAAATACTATCCAGACGATTAGCGCCATTACAATATTAATGCTTGCTTTACCAGCGTCTAATGAGGCAAGAGGTCCAACTAAGCCGACGAGGCCAAAGCCAGCAGAAGCTGGTGTGCCACTAACATGGAATAAGGCTACTGGAATAGCGGAAAGAGCTGCAGTAATTAAGGTTGGCAAAACGATAATTGGATATCTGAAAAGATTAGGCATCATCATTTTCATAGCTCCTAGTGCTATGGCGATGGTAACTCCTGATTTATTAGTACGCCAGGAATGAACTACTAATACCAAAGTGGTTGCGGCCACCCCCATCGCGGCTGCTCCTGCGGAGATACCATTTAACTGAATTGCCATACCAATAGCAACAGTTGATATTGGCGAAATGATTAATACTGCAAACATACAGGAAATTAAAATACACATTAATATTGGTTGTAGGTTAGTAAAGGAGTTAATTACAGTGCCCAGCCAAGTGGTAATTTTACTGACATAAGGCAAAATCAACATGCCAATTAGGCCTGCTCCACCACCCACAAAAATCGGTGCGGCAACAATTTTGACAGAGCCAAAATGTTGTCCAACTAATAGCAAAAGTCCCACAGCCAAACCAGCGGTAATCATGGTATTAATCAGATCGCCTGTTCCTGCAGATACAAAAACTCCCTGAGCTTTAGTAGCTGGGTTAACAATCTGTGGCACAAACTTGGTTACCCCAGAACCAACATATGCGGCAGCTCCTACAATAGCAACATCGAGTGGCTCCATTTTAAATTGAATCGCAATTAACGCACCAATCAATAGTGGCGTAGCACATTGAAAGATCAAAAGCGCTTGATTAATAGTTGCAGTCACCGGATTTTGTCCAAATAACTTTAAAATTGCGCTGACAACTGCATTGGGAATTAGCCCCACAATAATTCCAGTTGCGGTTCCGGCTAAAATCTTATTAAGAAAAGTTTTTACTGTTAGTTTATTGGTGTTGGTTGTATCAGCCATATTTATACTCCTTTAATTAAATAGTTCTTAAGTATGCTTTGTCAGCAAAATAATTTGTGACAAAATCGAAATATGCTGATTGCTAATTCGTCTCATTGCTTTTTCCTCCCTTAAAATTAATTATTAAGTATTTTATCATTTTATTTAAAAATGTACACTAAAATGTTAATTTATTTTAATGTTAATTATCTGGCAAAAAAATAACTTCATTTATTGCAAATGAAGTTACAGCAATTAACGAAACTATTTAATTATTTATCTCATTTTTTGCTCAAGTCTAAACAAGTTTAAATAACTTAGTAAAATTATGACACTGACAAACGTCAAAAATAGAAAGGCTTCTTGACTTCCTTGAGCAGTGAGTGCAGCATAATTGCCCGGTCTTTTTTGCCAAGAAGAAATAATGGCAGCCATTACGGTAGTCCCCATTGAGCCAGCATATTGCTGGCCAGTTTGAAAGACTGCGGTAGCATCAGTATGCAATTCTTCTGGTTGCAGTTTTGAGGCCTCTGCCATTGTGTTGTTAAACGCCATTTGGCGACCAATAATCATAATTCCATAAAAGACTCCGACCATCACTGTACTAATTTTTAAGCTAAAAATCGCAAAAAGCAGACATGCTGTTAAACAAAATACTGTTCCGGTTAACAAAGGTAACGGTGCACCCTTTTTATCATAAATACGTCCAAACCACGGATTTAAGATACCACTAATAATACATCCCGGAAGTAAAACTAAACCACCAACAAGAGAACTAGCGTGATTAACAATCTGCACGTAGTTAGGAACGGCAAAACTGGTGCCAATATTAATAAACTGAAGTAACAGATAGGAAATCATGGCAAAAATAAAGGGCTTATTTTTGAAAATACTCAAGTTTATTAATTTCTTCTTACTTGAGCGTGAAAGTTTAATAAATACGTATACTAAAATCGCCACTATTACCATGCTGAGCCAAAAGCCGACATCTGTTAAACCATTACTAATGCGATTAAAGCCTAAGTTAAAAATAATCATTGCACTGGCAATAACGATATAGCTTAACCAGTCAAAGCTGGGATGCTTTTTTTCATGGTATTGCTCTACCACAAATAGGCCCAAGATCATGATGATTATTGCAATTATAGCTACAATTTCAAAAATTAGTGGCCAGCCAAAATAGTAAACCACAGTGCCACCAAAGGTTGGCCCCAAAGATGGTGCAAGTATAATAACTAAGCCTGTTAGTCCCATGTAAAAGCCCCATTTTTCTTGCGGCATCAGTTCAACAACCATGTTGAACATTAATGGAATTGAAAGACCAGCACCGATTGACGAAATTAAGCGACCTGCCAGTAAGACCCCAAAATTAGTCGCAAAGCCCGCTACAACCGATCCGGCAATAAAAGCAATTGCAGCAGTTAAAAATAATTGTCTCGCGGAAAAACGATCATTCAAATATGAACTCGCAACCATAATTACAGAAATTGTCAGTAAGTACCCAGTTGTAGTCCACTGAACTAATCCCAAACCGATATGAAATTGTTTCATTAAAGTGGGAAAAGTAACATTTAAGCTAGTTTCAGTTAGTATTGAAACAAAAGCCATTAAAGCACAACTGATAATCGCCAAAACCCGTTTTGGTGTCTCTCTTTTTTCTTCCATATATTTCTCCTTAATAAAAAAGGGTTAAAAGTCATAAACTTTTACCCTTTCCATTATGATTAAATATCACTATATATGATGTACAGGTTAATCTTTATATATTTATGTTAATCTTATTTAAAAGAAGTTGCAATAAATAAAAATTAGTTTTCCTGTTTAAATCTATTAGCTAGGTCATCGTGTAATTCTTCATAACCTGGTTTGTTAAGCAAACCAAACATATTACGCTTATATTCTTCAACGCCTGGCTGGTTGAATGGATTAATGCCATTGACATAACCAGAAACAGCAATAGCCAACTCAAAGAAGTAAATTAAGTAGCCTAAAGTATGTTCAGTTTGATCTGGAATGTTAACTGTCATTACCGGTACTCCACCATCTGTGTGAGCCAGAACAACACCCTCATAAGCACGTTCATTAACAAAGTTTAAACTCTTACCGGATAAGAAATTCAGCTGGTCTAAATTGCGATCATCAGAAGGAATTTCGACATCATTTGTGGGGTTTTCAACTCTAATAACAGTTTCAAAGAGGTTTCTTCTGCCTTCTTGAATATATTGTCCTAATGAATGAAGGTCGGTAGTGAAATTGGCGCTTGCTGGCCAAATACCTTTATTATCCTTACCTTCAGATTCACCCATTAATTGTTTGCACCATTCACTAAACATTCTTAAAGTTGGTTCGTAATTTTCAACTATTTCAGTAGTGTAACCCTTGCGATACAAAATATTACGCAATGCAGCATATTGATAAGGGGTTGCTTTACTCAAGTCTGTATCGGTGTAATCGGTTCTGGCATCAGCAGCACCTTTCATCAACTGATCAATATCAGCTCCAGAAACAGCTATTGGTAAAAGACCCACAGCCGACAAAACGCTGTAACGACCACCAATATCGTCCGGCACAACAAATTCTTCGTAGCCTTCAGCGTCTGCCTCAGTCTTCAATGCTCCCTTAGCCTTATCGGTGGTAGCAAAAATTCTGGTCTTAGCCTCTTCTTCACCATACTTTTTAATTAATTTATCTTTAAAAATGCGGAAAGCAACAGCTGGTTCAGTAGTTGTACCAGACTTAGAAATAATATTTACGCTAAAGTCCTTATCGCCAACCCACTCGATTAAGTCATGTAAGTATGAGCCGGACAATGAATTGCCGCAAAAAACTATAGTAGGATATTTTTCTTTACCCTTACCGTAAAACGCACCATTCAAAAATTCAACGGCAGCTTGAGCACCTAAGTAAGAACCACCTATTCCGATACATACCAATACTTCAGAATCACTTTGAATCTTTTTAGCGGCTTTTTTAATTCTGGCAAACTCATCTTGGTCATAATTAACTGGCAGATCAATCCAGCCTAGAAAATCATTACCTGCACCTGTGCCATCTTTAAGCTCTTTAGCAGAAGCATCAACAATAGCCTGCATTTCACTTAGTTCATTTTCATGAACAAATGGGGTTAATTTGGTGCTATCAAATTTAATTAAACTCATATTTACGCTCTCCTTACTGAATTAAATACTTCTTTCACAAGAACATTTTAGCAATCTTATTTTATAAATGCCAGACCTTTTAGTTAGTTTTACGAGACTTTCTCCTGATTAACATAACCAATAAGTAACCAAAATAGCCAACCGCCGTGCCGCAACTATTAAAGAACACATCATCAATATCGGTCACTCCAGTTTCAAGCAAAAATTGCATCCCTTCAATGAAAACCGAAAAAATAATTCCGGCTAATAAAACCCGCCAAAACGTTTGCTTTTTGGGAAAAACAAATGGTGACAAAAAGCCAAAAGGTACAAAACAAAGAATGTTACCCAAAGAATTATAAAAAAAATCAAGCCTACTTTGAGCGTGATACATCTTCCACGTTTCCCTGAGAAAGACAAAATTAATTTCATTAAGAGGCCTGTGAAGGTTTAAGGTTAGATTCCAAGGAAAATACGTATTGCGAAAAGTCGTCAACATTAAAACTAATATCAAATAAAAAGCAAATAGCCATACTGCTGCTTCTGACTTTACTGTACGTCTGCTTCTAATAGTCATCAGCCAAATTAAACGCATTACCATAAAAAATAAAAAGTAAAAAAGAGTTTTATCAAGTGCCAACATGATTAGCTTAATCAAAGCAAAATGATTTATTTTGGTCGCATAAAGTTGTGAAAGCTGGTTATATATTGGTCCTAAAAATATCATACTGGTTCAGTTCCTAAAATAGAGTTCATTTAAATTATACTCAAATTTCCTGTTTAATTATTAAAAAAGGTCTAACTATTTGGAAAAGATTGTCTAAAAGTCCAGAAACTTTTAAAATAGTCTGATAAGGGAGAGTTCATTTTGAATAAAAAAAATCTGACCAATTTCATTCAGACTCGTATAGGCTTTTTTTGCCTTCTAGTTGTTTTATTTACACTGAAATACATTTTTGCTGCCTATCATGATTTCAACTTGGGTATTTCCGACCCCTATCAACATTTTATAATGTGGCTGAGTCCGGTTGGCAGTGCTATTTTACTTATTAGCATTGGACTTTATTTTTCTAAGCCGCTTGTTTCTTATTGTGCCATGCTGCTGCTTGATTTTGCAAATTCAGGATTGTTATTTGCAAATATTCTTTATTACCGTCAATTCTCTGATTTTATTACTGTCAAGACCATAACTAATGCCGGTAAAGTAGCTCCAGGTTTGGGAAAAAGTGCTGTAGCACTACTTCAGCCTTCCGATCTGCTATTGTGGCTTGATTTTATCGTTGTAGTTGCATTATTAATCACCCACAAAATAAAAATTGATCAAAAATCTTTTGGGCTTCTTACCCCTTTTGCCGTTACTTCTATCGGTTCTTTGATTTTGGTTCTAAATATTTTTCTGGCCGAATCATCCAGACCAAGGTTATTAGGGACAACCTTTGATCGTTCATACATTGTCAAGTACCTTGGTATTAATACTTACACTGTCTACGACGGTATTAAGAATGAACAAACAGAGCAGGTAAACAGAAATGCCAATACTGCTGATTTAAACAAAATTTTGACTTATAACCAAAGAAACAAATTGCCTGCAAACCCAGAGTACTTCGGTAAAGAAAAGGGCAAAAATGTTATTGTTATTCATCTTGAGAGCTTTCAACAATTTTTGATTGATCTGAAAATTAACGGAAAAGAGGTCACACCTTACCTCAATTCAATTTATCACGACAAACACACTTTGAGTTTTGCCAATTTTTACCATCAAGTCGGTATTGGTCGTACCAGTGATGCGGAGAACATGCTGGAAACTGGCACATACGGTATTTCTGATGGCTCTTTATTTACAGCGATGGGCAGTTCAAACACCTTTCAGGCTGCACCACAGATTTTACGTCAACACGGCAACTATACGTCAGCGGTATTTCATGGTAATGTAGGTACTTTTTGGAATCGCGATGATGTGTATAAAAATCTTGGTTATAATTATTTCTTTGACCAAAATTACTTTAGCCATGATAAAAACGACCACATCGGCTATGGTATTAAAGACAAAATATTGTTTGCTGAAAGTATTAAATATTTAGAAAGAATGCAGCAACCTTTTTATACTAAATTCATCACCGTAACTAATCACACACCGTTTGATATGGATGAAGAAGATCTGGATCCAACGTTTAAAACCAGTGATACTGAGGACAAGTCAATTAACAACTACTTTGAAACAGCCCATTATCTGGATCAATCTATTCGCGAATTTTTCGATTACTTAAAGAAATCCGGTTTAATCAAAAACACTATGGTAGTGATCTACGGTGATCATTACGGCTTAACTAATTCGGAGAATGAAACTTTAGCACCGATTGTTGGTGAAAGCTCTGATACCTGGAATGCTTTCAATAACGTACAAATGCAACGCGTGCCTTTTATGATCCACGCACCCAATCTCAAAGGAAAAATTAAACACGAAGTCGCTGGTGAAATTGATGTTTTGCCAACAATACTTCATCTTTTAGGCATTTCTAACCGTAATTATATTCAATTTGGCCATGATCTGTTAGCTCCCAAATATCGTCCGTGGGTTGTTTTTAGGAATGGCACGATTGTTAGTCAAAAGTACGTCATTATCGGTGGTAAGGGTCTTAAGGGAGTAGTCTATGACCGTAAAAGCGGCAAGCAAATTATCAATTTTACTGAACAAGAGAAATATGAAATAAACGAGTTAGCAAAAGAAGGTAAAAAATCATTAAAATACTCAGATTTATTAAATAATCATAATTTATTGCGGTTTTACACTCCCAGCGGTTTTAAACCGGTTGACCCAGATGAGTTTGACTACTTAACTAATTTTAAACAAATGGAAGACATTAGACAGCAGTTAAACAATAAATCAACCGCGCTGATAAGTAAACACCGCAAATCTACTACCGGTTTGTATAAGACAGACGCCATCGAATTAAAGGGACGTGAAGAAGAAATTACTACCATTCCTGAATCTGTTTCTGGTAATCACTTAACTGAAAAGAAAAATAAATCTAGTAAAAAGAATAAAAAGTCATATAATAAAGAAAAATAAGAATTCGGAATCTTTGGAGGATTAAAATGCTTTATGTAGTGATTATTTTAGTTATTGTACTTTTATTACTCTCCTGCTGCCGGGTTGTACCTCAAAATAATGAAGGCTTAATAGAAACACTGGGAAAGTATTCTAGAACTGTAAAGGCTGGATTGGTACTGATTATTCCAGTAATTCAGAGATTACGTAAGGTCTCACTGGCAATGTTTCCCGCAGAAATCTCCAAATATTCAATTATTACTAAAGACAATGCAGAAATCACTACCAGTCTAACTCTAAATTATTTGGTAACAGATTCTTACAAGTATTTTTACAACAACACGGATTCAGTTAAATCTATGGTCGAACTCATTCGGGGACACTTGCGTGACATCATCGGAAGAATGGACTTAAATGACGCCTTAGGCTCAACTAGCAGCATTAACACTCAACTTTCAGAAGCTATTGGCGATTTAACA
Source organism: Lactobacillus melliventris (assembly GCF_042679465.1). Classification (NCBI taxonomy): domain Bacteria; kingdom Bacillati; phylum Bacillota; class Bacilli; order Lactobacillales; family Lactobacillaceae; genus Lactobacillus; species Lactobacillus melliventris. The sequence goes on from NZ_JBHTMT010000003.1 coordinate 7,885, forward strand.
GACATTTATGGCATTCGGGTCGTTCGGGTCAATATTGATGAACTTTTACCTAGTCCAGAAATTCAAAGAGCAATGGATAAGCAGCTTACTGCAGACCGTGAAAAAATAGCAGCTATTGAAAAGGCGGAAGGTGAAGCTAAAAATATTGAATTAACTACCAAAGCTAAAAATGACGCTCTGATTGCTACAGCAAAGGCCAAAGCTGAAGCTGTTAAAACCGAAGCAGACGCAGAAGCGTATCGCATTAACCAGTTACAATTGACCTTAGCAAAAGCCAGTGATGGCTATTTTAAGAATCAAAGCTTAGACAGTTTCAATAATTTAGCTAAAGGTCCCAATAATCTAATTGTGGTAGGAAAAGATGAAATGACTAATCTTGGTTCAATTCCTGTAACTGCAAAAGTTTGGCACGAAACAACTAAAAATAACAAATAAGTCATACAAATAAAAAATCATTTCCTTTTGTGGAAATGATTTTTTTAATCTTCAAGATATTGTTCATAACCCTGGTCAAAAAGTATGATTGTAAATTCCGCTCCTTGATTGATTGCAGATTGGACACTAATTTTGCCACCATGCTGTTTGATCAAAGAGGATACAATAGATAATCCTAAACCATATTCTCCTTTACCAGAGCGGCTGCGTGAAGGATCAGCCTTAAAGTATCTTTCAAAAGCGTATTTAATTTGTTGCTGATTCATTCCGATACCATTATCTTTAATCATAATTACCGTTGCGTGTGCAATTCTATAACCGCTAATTTCAATTTTACCGTTAGCAGTAAACTGAATTGCATTCTGCACCAAATTAACCATTATTTGGGTAAAACGATCTTTATCTGCATAAACAGGCAGATTTTTTGGAGCAGTGATAAAGATTGTATCATCAGCTTTAGCAGCATTTTGCTTAAGTTGCATTGTTACATCATCAAATGTCTTTCTGGCATTAAAGCGCGTTTTAACTAAATTTATTTGGTTATTGCGAATTTTTTCATAATCCAAATTTTCATTAACTAAACGAATTAACCGCTTAGTTTCTCTACTCATCAAGGCAATAGACTTGGGCTTAGCTTTATCAGGAATTGCATCATATTGTAAGCCTTCTAAAATACCATTTATCGTAGTCAAAGGTGTGCGCATTTCATGAGCAGCATCAGCCATAAACTGGTCTCGCCTTTTTTCTTGCTCCTTCACTTCTTGATTTGATTTTTTTAAAGTCCGAACCATCTGGTTGAAGTTATCTGTCAGCTGAGATATTTCATCATGACCACAGTAATGTGTCTGCGCATCAAAGTCACCTGCTGTAACTTTTTTGGTAGCGATAGATAACTTTTTAATTCTATTGGTTGCATAAAAAGAAAGGACCAAGCTGAGTACTAAACCTACAATAATGGCAGAAACTAATGCGTTGAAGAGATTTTGCTTGGCAATTCTTACAGGCCGCTCTACTTGGGCAATTCTGACTCCTAACCACATTGCTCCAATAAATTTTCCCTTATCCTTCCATGGTATAAGTACACCAGTACAAGCATCTTTTTTATAGCCTAAGCTGGAGAGAGCTTCGTTATTATTTTTAATACGTAGCTTCTTACCACTTTTCAATTGCCTTAGACGGTGAGAAGTAAGTTTAATTTTGTCATTTCTTTGAGGATAAACTTGTGAACCATGTGCATTAAAAACGCTAAGATACACCCTATCGCTATGAAGGACAAATTCCAGCTTATTTAAAAATTTAGGATTCAGCATTGCTGCTCCGTCCTTTTTATCATTTGTAGCCAAAGTCCCTAATGCCGAGGCAAAATCTTCCATTCGCCGATAATTATATTCATACGATTGTTGAGTAGTATTATTAATTTCAGAAAAACCGATTATTGATACCGTAGTAAGAATGATTAGTAAAAAACTAAGCATATGCTGATAAATCAACTTCATAATAAAGCCTACGAATCATCAAATTTATAGCCAACACCCCAAACGGTTTGGATGACATTTGCACCTACTTTTTCCAATTTTTGGCGCAATTTTTTAATATGTGCATCCACGGTGCGATCTTCACCATAATAATTATAACCCCAAACAGATTCTAATAATTGTTCACGAGAAAAGACCTGCTTTGGCTTCTGGGCCATGGTATATAACAAATCAAATTCTTTGGGGGTAATATTTTGAACATGCTTATTATCATATAATACTTCACGTCTACTTGTGGAAATTTTTATATGATTAGTAACCACATCAAATTTTTCTCCGGATTCTGCTGTTTTGGTTTGTTCCTGCTTATCATCAATTCTGATTCTGCGTTGCAAAGCTTTAATACGTGCTATTAGCGCCAAAGGACTAAATGGCTTAGATACATAATCGTCGGCACCAGCATTAAATCCTTGAATTTGTTCTTCTTCACTGCTGCGCGCAGTAAGCATAATGATTGGAATTGATGGTGAGATTGCACAAACTTCTTTAGCAACTTCTATGCCATCTTTTTTAGGCAAATTAAGGTCTAGAGTGATCAAATCATATTGATCAGGATTCTCAGCAAACATTTTAACGGCTTGTTCCCCATCAGTGGCAACATCCATGGACCATCCTTCTTTTTCGAAAAACATCCCCATCATTTCTGCAACCGACTGATCATCCTCGACCATTAAAATTTTCAGTTTCATTTTCTGTCCCTAAATCCTTTTGTTCTCTCCTTTTTTACTTTGTCAGGGTCTATATAATCTGCTGGCAGTTCATGACGATTTATCAAAAATTTTTTTAGACTTTTTTCAGTAGCCATGATTGGAAAGATAATGAAAAGATAAAATGTCAGCAACCAAAGTAAAAAGTAACGATCCCATTTAAGTAAATGGATACCAACTCCTAATAATAATTGAATTAAACCAAATATAATAAAATAACCTCCTGCTTTATGCTGAGCAAATTTAAAACTTGCTTTATTCACTGTGGCCAAGTACGAATAATATCCGTAAAACGGCCAAGGTCTTTTCGAAGGTGAAATGAGCCATAATAGCCCAACTACTACCATAATTGAGCCACAAGCTATATAGATCATATTTTATTATTCCCCTTAATTGTTCGGCGCAGAAATAACCAATTTCATATTACCTGCGAATGTAAATTTTTTAATATTATTAGGAATTATCAGATTTGTTCCAATTGATAGGTCATATGATTTATTTTCAATTTGAAGTGTACCTGTCCCCTTTATGATTGTTACTAATAAGTATGGGTGACTATTTAAGCCGGTGTGCCATTTCCCAGCTAAATCGATTTGCCACAAATAAAAATGAGGTGAAACGGGTGGTGCAACCAAAGTTTTAATAGTAGCATCCTGCACGTGATCTATTGTAATATCCAGTTTAGGATCAACATGTGGGACTTGAGTAACAGCGATTGATTTTTGAGTATGCAGTTCGCGTTTCTTACCAGTTTTTTGGTCAACACGATCATAGTCATACAACCTGTATGTTACATCACTAGATTGTTGGGTTTCAATAACCAATATTCCCTTAGTAAGGGCGTGGATTGTTCCTGAAGGGACATAAAAGAAATCACCAGTTTTTACTGGTACTTTGCGTAAAAGTTTATCCCATTCTCCCTTTTCTATCATTTCAGCCAGTTCCGCGCGAGTTTTGGCAGTATGCCCGTAAATTAGATATGATCCAGGATCAGCCTGCAAAACATACCAGCTTTCAGTTTTGCCACTATCGTTTTCTACTTTGCGAGCATATTCATCATTGGGATGAACCTGAACAGACAAATTATCATTTGCATCCAGGAACTTTACCAGCAGCGGAAATTCTTTACTTTCAGGGTTGCCAAATAGCGTCGGGTTTTCTTGATAAACCTGACGCAGACTTTGCCCCTTAAATTGACCATTGATTACTGTAGAAGCATCCTCTTTATAGCCGGAGATTACCCAAGCTTCTCCTACCTTGCCATCCGGAATATTATAATTAAAGATTGTTTTCAATTTGCGTCCACCCCAAATTTTGGGTCTAAAATAAGGAGTAAGAAAAATTGGCTCCATTTTAATCACCTCTCTAATAGTTTAATCTTTTAAGATGTAAATTTAAAACTATTTTTTCAAATATGACAACATTTATTATTGTTATAATAATACTTTTTGCTAACCCTTGCTCACATAAAATAATTTAATTGTAATAGTGTGCTTAAAAAAGGGCAAGAAAAAGCCCGCCAGTTTATCTTGACGGGCTTTTTGGGGAAATAATTTACTACTTTCTTTTTGTTAATCTATCATTTTTTATTCTTTAGTTTATCTAGTCGTGATTGTGCTATTTCCTGCTCTAAATCATGTACATATTGAGTCTTTTGCTCTTTATCCCAGCCATAGTAATCAGACATATGGTTAACAACACCTTCTTTAACCTGGTTTAAAGTATCACTCTTGAATAAGATGTGATACGTACGCCTTAAGAGATAGTCAACAGGTGTCAACGTCATTTCTTCAGCTAGTGAATAATCAAGAGCTGCTGTTTCGCCAAGACTTAATCCTGCAGCGGGCTTAATCGTTTTTGCATAGTCATAGATTTGCTCTGCTTGTGAACCAAACAAGTTGGCAATTTCCTTGGCATCATCAGCAGTAATTCCGGCTGCTACGCCATCTTTAGCAATTCGAGCAAGTTCTTCTTCTGCATGGTCTGAATCAAAGTCACCACCTGCAACTTTAATTTCAGCAGAATTTTGTAAAGTAAAGTTCTTAGAAAACTTGTCATGAAGCTTTTGCTGTATTTTCTTCATGGCACCATTAGCCATAATACGATAATCTGTTAATTTACCACCAGCTAGAGTAATTAAGCCATCCTCAGCTTCAGTTAATGAACTACCGCGAGATACAGCGGACGGTGCGGAAGTACTGTCAGAGACACTGGCACCAGTTGCTGCATCTGCTGCTTCATTGCCTTCAACTTCGACTTCAATTAGGGGACGAACTCCAGCCCAGCTGGCTTCAATATCGTCAATAGTTAAATGAGCGGAAGGATACTTCTTATTAATAATATTTAACAAATAATCGACATCACTTTGTTCAACAGTAGGATGAGCATAATCACCGGTAAAGTCAGTATCGGTAGTGCCAAAATAGGTTTTACCTTCTCTAGGAATAGTAAAAATCATACGACCGTCTGCTGTACCTGAACCAAAGTAAGTTGGTTGCGGCACAGTCAAGCGTGATTGATCAACTACTAAGTGAACACCCTTTGTAGGACGCAGACGCGGCTTTTTATAAACAGCTTTATCTTCCTGTCTTACTAAATCGGACCAAGGCCCAGAGGTGTTAATAACTACATCCGCATGAATTTCAAATTCTTCACCGGTTAAGTTATCATGGACACGTACGCCGTTAACCTGCTTTTGCTCGTTATGTAAAATCGCAATGCATTTCAGCCGACTAACAGCCAAACATCCTAATTCATGTGCCTTTTTGACATTTTCTACTACTAAACGTGAATCATTGTTTTGGTAGTCTAGGTAAACGCCTGCGCCTTGTAGATTTTCGCTGTTTAATTGTGGCTCCCGTTTTAAAGTTTCTGCTTTATCCATTGTATAGTTAGCATACTTAATTAAAGGAGAGTCACCCTCGATTCCAGCTAAATGATCATATAGATCCATTGCTACTTTGACGGAAAACATGGTAAAGGTTGTTCCCGGCTCATCATAAATTGGTAAAATCATAGGATCAGGCCGCGTCATATGAGGAGCAATATGCTGAACTATTGCACGTTCCTTGACTGTATCAGAAACTACTTGGACATCAAAAGTCTTAAGATAGCGAATACCACCATGAACTAACCTGGTTGAACGTGATGAAGTTCCGCCACCAAAGTCCTGCATATCGATTAAACCGGTTTTCATCTTAGCTGCACTAGCTTGCAATGCAACGCCAGCTCCAGTAATACCGCCACCGATAACCAATAAATCTAATTTTTCATTTTTTAAACGTTCAATTTCTTCCTGTCTGGTTTTAATTGAAAACGCCATGGTATAACCTCTTTCTTTTAGTAAAACTGTTAACTAATTCTTTTGGTAAGGTTTGTATGAAAAACTTTGAGCAGCCTTAACAGCTGACTTCCACCCTTCATAAAGATGGTCTCTTTCAGCGCCACTCATTTGTGGTTTAAATATCTTGCCGACTTTTTGGATTTTCTTTATATCCTCGAAATCTTTCCAATAGCCAATAGCTAAACCAGCAAGAAAAGCAGCACCTAAAGCGGTTGTTTCAAGATTAGCCGCACGCTCTATTTCAATTCCTAAAATGTCTGCCTGGAATTGCATTAGATAGTCGTTATTGGCAGCACCGCCATCGACTTTTAATTTAGGAATTTTAATTTTGGTATCTTCATGCATAGTATCAATAACATCGCGACTTTCATAAGCCAAAGATTGTAGAGTTGCTTTTGTAAAATCATCCCTTGTCGTACCTCTAGTTAAGCCAAAGACTGAACCACGGACATTTGAGTCCCAGTAAGGAGCACCTAGACCGGTAAATGCTGGGACGACAAAAACTTCATTGTTATCCTTGGAACGTTTTGCGGCTTCTTCTGATTGAGGAGCGTCATCAATAATGCCCAATTGATCACGCAACCACTGAATAGCAGAACCGGCAACGTAAATACTACCTTCTAAAGCATAATTTACTTTGCCATTAATGCCATATGCCACAGTCGTTAACAAGTTATTGGCCGAGAATTTTGGCTTTTCCCCTGTATTCATAACAGTGAACGCACCGGTACCATAAGTGTTTTTAACCATTCCTGGTTCAAAAGCTAATTGACCAAACAGAGCTGATTGCTGGTCACCAGCCATTCCGGCTATGGGAACTTGACTGCCGTAGAAGTGATATTCCGCAGTAGTGCCATAAACTTCAGAATTAGAACGAATTTCCGGTAAAATTTTTCTAGGAATATTTAATAATTTTAGTATCTCATCATCCCAATCAAGTTTGGTAATGTTAAAAAGCATTGTCCGGCTGGCATTAGTGTAATCAGTAACATGAACTTTGCCGCCAGTCAGTTTCCAGACGAGCCATGAATCGATGGTGCCAAATAATAATTCACCATTTTCAGCACGCTCCTGAGCGCCAGGAACATGGTCAAGTATCCAGCGAATTTTAGTTGCAGAGAAATATGCATCAGGAATTAAACCGGTTTTTTCATGGATCATATCGGAATACCCGTCAGCAATGATTTTATCGGCAATATCTGAAGTTTGCCGAGATTGCCAGACAATTGCGTGGTAGATTGGCAAGCCAGTTTTCTTATCCCAAATTACAGTCGTTTCCCGTTGGTTAGTGATACCAATAGCGGCAATCTGGTTAGGCTTAATTCCTGAATTAATAAACGAATTGGCAATAGTCGATAAAACTGAATTCCAAATTTCGTTTGCATCATGTTCTACCCAGCCAGGTTTAGGAAAATATTGATTAAACTCTTTCCGTGAATCAATTACTTTTTTACCAGAATGGTCTAAAATAATTGCACGTGTACTTGTAGTACCTTCATCAATCGCTAAAATATATTTTTCAGCCATTATACTTCTCCTTTTTAGTTACAAAACTAATTTAGTAAAGGTAACTGTCGTTACAATTCAATTTTACCCTCGCTTTTTAGTAAGCGCTAACATATAATGATGATAACTTATTAGATAAAGTTATAAGTAAAAGGACAAAATGTGATGAAATATAGCCTATTAGCATATAAATATTTTATAGATGTTGTAGAAACTCAAGGATTTACTCCGGCTGCTAAGAGAAATTTTGTTTCTCAAACTGCCATTAGTAACGCAATAAAAAATTTAGAGGAAGATTTAGGCGTGCAACTGATTGATCGTTCAACTTCCCATTTTAAAGTTACTTTAGCGGGCATTAATCTGTATCACTGTGCAGTACCGGTACTTAAGAAATATTATGAATTTAATGAAAAAATTGGTCAGTTAAATGATTCATTTCAAACGTTGAGAATACATTATTTACATGGTTTTGATTATTGGGCCGTTAGCTTAGCGCGATTACTTATACAAAACAATTCGGGTTTACAATTACAATTAGATACCGAAAATTTTGCTACTAGCATACCGAAACTTGATGCAGAGGACTATGACGTGCTAATCGGTTTCTCAACGGCAGTAAGTAAAATCAAAAATATTCACGTCAAGAAAATTGGTACCGCTAATTTTGGGATCTTACTGAACAAAGTGGCTGTTAGTCAAGAAGGCAGGATTAAAAAGAATGTTATAAAAAAGCAGCCCCTTTTCTTGCAAAAATGGACTGCCACAGATAAAAATGACGTACAAACAAAAATTAAAAAAATTTTGGCCAAAAAGAACATTTGTTATGAACAAATTATTTATTTAGACAGTTTCGACGCTGCATTATCGAATGTTGTTTTAGATTATGGTATAGCTATCTATCCAGATGAACTGCCATTACCAACAATTTATGCTAAATATGTTACTTTCTTACCAAACTTACCTAAATTAAAATATGATGTTGTAGCAATTTATAAGAATCCAGCTATTTATAATATTTTAGACCATTCCTTACCTAAAAAATAAGTTTTGCACTATTTTTTGCAATTAGTGTAACTTTTCTAGCTTCCCTAATTTACTCAAACCAGTAACTAGGGAAATAAATACAGAAAGAAACATGCAAACAGAAGCTACAACAAAGATGGAGTGAACTTCTGCTTTAATTAAGAAACCACTAATTAATGACATAATGGGCCCAATTATTCGGGTAAGTGATGTAGAAATTGAGGTTATTGTTCCTTTAAATTGAGGCGGTGTTTCTGCTTGAATAATGGTAAAAAAGTTTGCTTGTGACCAAACACAACCAAAGGACACTATTGCATAACCAAAGGTAACCCAAAAGAAAGACTGAACATTTAGCATTATCATAAAGCCGCACATTATTAGAAGTCCAATCATAATCATCTGTGTACCAAGTTTCATATTCTTGTTGATACGCAGGTAGATGAAATTGCCAATAATGCTGGCAACTGCAGCTACTGTGTAAAAAACACTTACTAGGTTAACTGAAACTTTCATTTCCTGTTTTAATAAAAACGTTAACATGGGAACGACTGCTTGAAAGCCAACATTAGCTACAAAAAAACTTGCAAGCAGCCATTTAATGTCATGATGAGCAAATAAAAAGGAAATCCCCTTTTTAGCACTTTTGTTAAAGGAACTTTCTTTTTTCATTGCCCCATTTTCTGTTTGTAAAGGTTCATAGTCTTTAATAACATAAGTTAAATAGCCAAAACTTAAAGCATCTAATAAAAAACCACCAATATAATTAATCAAATTAATAATGACAGCTGCAATGCCTGGGCCGAAAGTTTTTTGCACAGACGAAATTAAACCAACTTGGCCCGAAACAGATGATAATTCTTCTTTTTTTACCGATTCTGCAATAAATATCTGGTAGCCTGTCCAAGTGATTAAGTCGAAACTGCCAAGTAGGAAAATGACCAATAGCAGCCAATATATTGAGACGTTTCTTATAACCAAAAATGGTGCAATTATAATTAGCACCATTTGCATAATCAGAGAAAAAAGCATGATTTTTTTACGAGAATACATGTCAAAAATTGGTCCAATTGTTAGTCCAAATAATGCTGTAGGCAAATATTCGACTGCCGTTAACAGTCCCATTATTATTGATGAATGTGTTCTCGACAACATCAAAAGTGGAATTGCAAAAGTATAAAACTGATCGCCAAGTCCTGAAATAGCATAACCTATTAGTAACTTGGACTTTTGTGTTAATTTTTTCATTGTTTATTTTTTGCTCATTCAAACTATGTGTACTTTATTATAGTGCACAAAAAAGCATTAGATAAAGCAAATTTCAAAGTGATTTAGTCTTTAAATATTCTGAATATACTATATATACAAAATAGACAAACTTATTTTTAATTTCGACCTTTTTAGCGATTATAATTTGCTCCCTGCCATTATTAGAATTCTAAGAACAATAACAACAAGTGAACAAATTAAAATGATAGTCCATGCTGTATTCTTTCTCATTTTTCCTCCACTATTTTCTATAGCTTGATACTCCAGATCTTTTTAATGCTAAATTTCACGAGCACTCAAAATATCCGAGATTTTAATTTCATTTTCAACAGAACCTCCAAGAAAAGTTAATTCTGGTTCGTCATCATCTTCATTCAATATATCCTGAACAAAAATTTCCTTCTTTTGACCATTTTTCAACGTAAACTCAACATTGCGACCATAAAAATATTTTCCTAACTCTTGCAATGTCATTTTATGTGGATCCATTTCTTCAACTTTCTAGTCATCAAACAACTTTTATATAATTTCGTAGGGTCGATAATAAGATAACTTAAATAACTTTTCATTTTAAAACTGTTTTGTGAAAGTTTATCTGTTTTAAGCACGAAACAAAATTGAAACGTAGTTAGATATGCTTATACAATCACCATTTTTGAAAGCTCAATGAAAAATAAATAGTTCTTATTTTTCATTTCTTTTATTTTATACTAGTTACTTGTCAGCTAACACAAGGAATTAAGATATTCGTTTTTACTTCTTGGTCTTTTTCCGCCACTCTTTTATCATAATACGTTATTGATTCCTTTGTCTATATAGTTAATTAGCATTTTTGCTACATAATTAATTGTTTCATAATCATTCAAAAAACTTTCTTTTGTTATATTCACTGAGCTAATTCTGCAAAAAATGACTGTTAAAGCTAAGTTAAATGTTAAATAGTAGGCAGATGTTGGATTTTTTATTGTTTTTATATTAAAAAATAACAGTCGTACTATAAAAATTAATGAATAAATCGTAGCCTAGTAAAAGAACATAGAAGTTTATAATTCCTACTAAAAAAATAAAAATTCCAGTTTAATTCTTTTTTACCATACAAAAGTAAAATAAAGCCCTATGAACGCTTTATTCATAGGGCTTTATTAATATATTTATGGAGGTGAGGGGAATTGAACCCCTGTCCAAACGCATTCCGTCACTGACATCTACGATTATAGTTATATTATTTGAACTTCACTAGTCCAAAACGCCATATAACAGGGCTAGTATGGACTAGCTAACCTGGAATGACTCTTTTTAACTATTCAGATGAGGTAGTTAAACGTAACTCACTAAGTTGATACTTGAATTCAGACGTGAGTAATCCGAAAGCAAGCAACACATGCGCCTAAACTAGGCAGCTAATGCGTAAGAATTTTCTTTATTTGCAGTTATAAAACTGTGACGTTTTTACGTAGACGTGACCTACGAACCGCAGTCAATGCGAATCTACGCCTGTCGAATCCCAAAACACCCCCGCTTTAGGTAATACAATTATAGCATAATATAGCTAAATTGCCTAATACCAGAAGAAACCTTGCACTTTATCTAAAAAACAAATTGGTCAAAAGCCAAGGCAATTCCATCTTGATTATTTGATGCAGTTTCAAAGTTAGCTTGGTTTTTCGCTTCAGAAGAGCCATTTGCCATAACTACTGAAGTTCCTGCAACCCTAAACATAGGTATATCGTTTCGTTCATCCCCAATTGCCATCACTTCATTAGTTTCAAATCCTAGTTTTTTTGTCAAAAATTCAAGTGCCACCCCCTTGTTAACATCTGGATGCATTATTTCTAAAAAGTTATCGGCTGCTCGCACCACATAATTTTCTTTGCCAAAGGTTTTTACAACATTAGCTTCAACTTCGTCAAGCTTGACTTTTTCGTCAGCAAAAACAGCCTTAATTATTTGTTCATTTTTAGGTAGTTCATCAGGCCTTCTGATTAGAACACCAGCACTGTTTTCCCATGCCTGGACAACAGTAATTCGATTAACATTTAAATTATTTGTAATGATTGCACTGTTTTCAGCGACAACATTGTAAGCCACGCCATGCTCTTTAGAATATTGGTCAATCTTTTCATAAGTTGTTTGATCAATTCCCAATTGTTGAAGAGTCTTACCTGTCACCGTCTCAATGACAACGCCATTAAAAGTAACAACATATTGATTGTCTTGAACTATTCCTAGTTCATTCAAAAAATGCTTCACACCAGCTAATGGTCGTCCAGAGCAGAGTACTACCTTGATATTTCGCGCTACTGCCTTCTTAACTACTTCAATAGTAGATTGAAGTAACCTTCCCTGACTATTTAATAGTGTGTCATCAACATCAATTGCAACTAATTTAATCATTTATTTTTCCTTTACCATTTCCTTCAGGTTTACAGTTATTTTCTATCGCAGCCGACCATACTTTTGCAAATTATTTTGATAGTCAGACCAGCTCAGCCATCACTATTAAGTTTGTCTCGAAATTTTTGAGCCAATTTTTTTTGCCAATCAAATATAATATTTCATTATGATGATGCTTTGCTTTTCGAATACTATAATATCAAAAATAAACAAAAAAAGTCGCTAATTTTTTCTTAGCAACTTCTCTATTTTATTATAAATTTCATCATTAACTCAAGTGAGCTAAACGAACGACATCCCGTTCAATCATTAATTCTTCATCAGTTGGAATAACTAAAGCTTTAATTTTTGAATCTGGCTTCGTAATAAATTTCTCACCATTTGATTTATTTGCTTCTAAATCAGGGTTTAAACCAATAAATTCAAATGATTTCATGATATTTTCACGAATACCAGAATCATGCTCACCTACTCCAGCAGTGAAAATAATCGCATCTGCACCTTTCATTTCAACCATGTAAGAACCAATATATTGAATGACACGATTTACAAAAATAGCTCTAGCAAGATCAGCTTTTTTATCAGAATTTTTCTCTAGGTCACGCATATCTGAGGAAATCTCAGAAATACCTAATAGACCAGATTTATCATTCAAAATATCAATCATTTCGTTAATATCAATATGGTCTTTATTCATGATATATTGCAAAACAGATGGATCAACATCACCGGAACGAGTACCCATAGTGATGCCTGCTAACGGAGTGAAGCCCATAGATGTATCAAATGACTTGCCACCTTTAACTGCAGTAATCGATGCTCCGGAACCAAGATGACAAACAATCAGTCTCAAATCCTTGGCATCTTTACCAAGCATTTGAGCCGCACGACCAACTATATAACGAACTGAAGTACCATGGGCTCCATATTTACGTACGCCATATTTTTCATAATAATGATATGGAATTGAATACATGTAGTGAACAGGATCCAAAGTTTGGTGAAATGATGTATCAAACACGCCTACTTCAGGAACACCTGGTAGTAATTTCATAAAGGCTTCAATGCCTTTGCCTTCTGCAGGATTATGAAGGGGGGCATATTCTTTTAAATCATAAATTTTTTGTAACTTATCCTTGTCAATTAGTGCCGAATCGGTAAATTCTTCGCCACCCGCAACTATTCTATGACCTACACCAACAATTTCGCTTAGGTCATTAACAACATGGTATTTCTTCAAAGCCGCAAGCAATAAATTAACAGCAGTTTCCTGATCTGGAATTGCAACTTTCTCAGTATGTTTTTCGCCATTTGCCAGTTCAATTTGGAAAGAGGAACCATTAATGCCTACTCTGTCGGCAATTCCTTCTGCCAAAACCTTTTCTTCTGGTAAAGCAAACAACTTATATTTAAAAGAAGAGCTGCCTGAGTTGATTGCTAAAACTTTTTTCATAAATGTAATTCCCTCCATAAACTTGAATTTTTAACTTTTCACAAATCAATTAATATTTTTAGTATACCACTCATTTAGTTTAACATTAAGCTTTATTAGGTCTTCTTCCTTTTTAAACGAGTCTAACTTTGTGAGAAATACTTCACTATTTCTGGCATCTTTTCCATGATTTTGAAAAATTAAAATTGATCTTTGGTTAAATTTGTTTTGAAAAGCATTGTCAGGCAATTCAATTATTGACCGTAAAAAAACTTTTTCTGACAGCCAAGGCATGAAGTCACTGCCTCCTTTACCAGAAAGAATTGTCTGTGGTACGAGTAGAAAAGCATAACCAGCTGGCCTGAGGTTCTTAATAATTTGTTCTATAAATAAAAGGTGAGCAAGCGAATGACCTTTCACAGATTTAGTAGCAAAATTAGCAGCATTATCATCAACCGGATAATAACCTACAGGCAAATCACTTACAACAACATCTGGGCTGGGAAACATCCAAGGAGTTAAACCATCTTGACAAAACATTTCAATATCAATTTTATTCAAATGGGCTGCAATATCTGCAAAGCTTAGCATTTCTTCATCATTATCAATACCATAAAGTTCAAAATCCGTTTTAGAATGGTTGGAATTTTTTAGTTGTCTGACTACAGAAAATAGCAAATTGCCAGTGCCAATTGCCGGATCAACAATAATTAGTTTTTCTTTTGGCAACAGTTTGAGCATAAACATAGCGATAACAGTAGCAATAGCAGGTGGAGTCGGCATTTGATTAACATCTAGCCCATCTTCATTAACAGCTTTTAAAACTAACAAAGTGAAGATTTGTATCTTAATTTTTGGTGAAAGCTGATCGTAGTGCAAATTAGCATACTTTTGACTCAATTTTTGAACGGTCTCTTTGTCAGGAGCTCCCAACTCAACTTTTATCTGATTATTTTCTAAATTGTCAAAGGTTTCAACTAGAGCATCCCCCAAAGAGACATTCAATGCTTCTTGTAAACACTTAACACAATCCAAAAAATTATTAAAAAGTTTTTCTATATTATCCATAATTTCTTCCCCTTATCTCCTAAACATTTTAATTTTAATAGAAACAAGGTTATAAGAGCAAGCAAATCAATTATTAATCAGATATTCAATCAATAAAAAATTATTTTCCATACTTTCCTGATAAACTTCTAAATAAAATTGAACAAAAATCAAACAGGTAGTCAAAACTAAGACACTACTTAAAAGTGCGTTACCTCTTATTTTCCAACTTTTGCTTTTTATCATTTACTACCTTCTTCTTCAAATTGGGACGAGAATTAAATTTAAAGTATAATTCAGACTTTCTACCATCTTTTTCCATTACATTTATTTTAATCAACCTATCTTTTGTAAGAAAATCAGCTTTTTCAACATTCAGTAATAAAGGCATGTGCCCTCCTTTAGGTGTTGTCACACGTACCATATCTTTGTATAGCGTCAAATAATAGGTAGTTGTCTCATTCTTCTTATTTGTTTTTACAAACACTGCTTTTGAGAAATTTGAATCTTTAGGTAAGGTATAAGCCTTTATACCCTTTTCTTCATTTATAAACCGATTTAATTGCACATATGAAAAAACAACATCATCTGTTTTATGGTGTGCTTTATTAGCTAATGTCACTGTCTTTAACAAATTTTGTAACATCAATACTACAATTAAGGTAATAAGAACTGAGAGCATTGCTTCAGCTAAAATAAAGCCTTTACTTTTTAATTTCATATTTTTTATTATTTTTTACATCGAGAATTTTTTTATTATCTACAAAGCGATAAAGGCGGTCATGTACCATTACCTGTTTAACGTTGGTTTTTTTCATCACGTTCCAAGCATAAGTACGGTCAGTTTTTTGCTCAATTTTCCTTTCAATAAGTCTACTTTCCCCAATTATTAATTCTACAGTGGTAATTCCAATACATGCGATTATTAATCCAATCATGCTTTCCATTACTAAAAAGCCACACATTTTTTTATGAATCATTTATAGCACGTCCCCAAGTCATTTGTAATTTTATCTTTCGTGTATTTTTATCGTTACTGATGGTAATAGTATGAGGAGCCATTGAACCGGTAGTTGATATTTGTAAATTAGACAAATTATAAACATGTATTGGCTGGCTTATTTTTAATGATTTAAAGTAATTATCTCCGACAAATTCTATTTCTTTCAAATCCGGAAAATATTTAATAACACATGCTTGTTTACTTGTTGCTGAAACACGAGCGGCTTGTTCCACTGCACTCCTAATTTCTCCAACTGTATTCTCTAAAATTAATTTTTCTTTATAAGCATTTAACTCTATTGCACCTATTCCTGTGATGATTATTGCTATGGCCAAAGTAACGACCATTTCTACGAGAGTAAATCCTTTTAAATTAACTTTATTTAGCATTCTTTTCAACGATACCATCTTTTACAGCATAGTCCTTCGACTTTGTCAGTTGCTTCTTAGTTAGATAACCATCTTCAAACATGTTCTGAAAACTGATTGTTTTACCATTACGATCTTTATCATCTTCGTATAAAGTTACTTGAGTTTGTAAAGTTGATTTAAAGGCGTCATCCGTTTTTCTATTTGCATTGTTTTTTTGTTTTGCTAAGTTCGGAGCAATAATCACTAAAAGCATCATAATTATTGCAACTACAACTACCATTTCTATTAAAGTAAATCCCTTAACTTTACTCTTTTTCGATATCAAATTTAGTATTTTTTTCTTCATCATTATTCCTCAAATTTTTTGCATCATTGCATACATTGGTAATAATAGCTTCAAATATAAGCCAATAATGCATAATCCAATTAAAATAAAACAAAAAGGTTGTATATTTACAATTAACTTTTCTATTCTTTGTGCTAATTCATTAAAAAGTGCGTGTCCTAGAAGCATGAATTTTTTACTTAAATCTATTTTCTTTGAACCGGTTTGTAATAACAAAAGTAATTCATTCGGTAAAAAATCCTCTTTTTTGATTATTAAGTCAGGACTTATTCCCTGAGCCAACTGCTTACCCACACTCAAGCCAATTTGTTGTTGTAATGAGCCCTCCACCTGCATAGCAGCATAATCACAAATTTTTTGTAAAGAGAACCCACTCGCAAGCAAAAGTCCTACATCGTAAATTAAAATATATTCCACATATATTTGCACTAACGGCCCAATTATAGGAAAATGCCTCAGTTTACGTAGAGAAATATAATCTTGTTTTTTTAGTAAAAGCAAGACTTTACTCATAAAATAAATTATTACTAAGCAGGAAAATAATAAAATTAACAACATATAATCGCCAGTATGTTCACCAGATTCAGCAAATTGATTTGCGACAAAAGTTTGCATAAATAGTAAAAGGAAAATCATCATCAAAACTAAAACAAAGGGATAGGTCAGCTCAGATTTTAGTTTTTTAAGCTGATCATTTTTCAAGCGATTCAGTGTGGCAATTTGAGTCAGGCATTCTGTTAAATTTCCTTGTGCCATTGATAATTCGATTTGAGTTACTATTGTTTTAGAAAAACCTAACTTTAACATTTCTGAACTCAATTTCTTTCCTGCTTGAATTTCAGTACACAATCTAATAAAAATATTTTTGTGATTTGGCCATATTACTGGCATCATTTCTAAACTCGCATTAAGGGAAAAGCCGTTAGATAAACTATTTTGTAAATATTCCAAAAATTCTAGTCGTTCTTTACTCGTTAATTTATCCTTGTTGATATTGCTCAAATATTTGCGCACTTATTTTTCCTCTTTCTTTGAGCTCACTTAAATTTTCTGACCAAGAGACAAAATCTGCCCTTTTTTCTTGGCTAATATCTTCTTGCAATTGGGAGCCGCTATCAATATCCATCAAACAGGCAAAACCATCTACTGTAGGTAAAAGGCGTTGATAACATACAGCCGTCAAACAGTTATACAAATCTGCTGTACTAACGTGTAAACTTTCTAATCTAGAAATAGTTTGTAAAGTGCTTTTGGCATGAACCGTAGCAAAGACAAGGTGTCCACTTAAAGCTGCATCTACAGCTAATCTTGCAGTAACTTTATTTCTAATTTCTCCAATAATCAGAATGTCTGGTCGATGGCGCAAAGATGCTTCAAGTAGTCCCTCATAGCTAATATCAGCTGCTAAATTAACCTGTGTTTGCAAGAAATCCGCCTCTTGAATTTCAACAGGATCTTCAATAGTCATTACCATTTGGTTTTTACCTACTATTTTTGCCAAATTATACATAGTAGTTGTTTTACCCGACCCAGTTGGCCCACTGGTAATTATCAATCCCCTTCTTCTAGTTAAGTCTGTTAACTTTTCAATTTGCCTATTAAAAAAATATTTGCCAGAATCAATTTGATAAATAATCCTAACAACTAAAGATTCATTATCATTAAAGTCTCCAATGCTGGAAAGTCTTAAATAGTACACAACATTTTTATACTCATATTCAAAAGCACCCACTTGAGGTCTCCGGTGTTCAGCTATATCCATTTGAGCACTAAATTTCAAAAAATTAATTATTTCTTTCCCTTCATTCACTGGATAGTGAGCTTGATTTTTGATTCCTACAATTGTTCTAAAGTTAACTGCTAACTTATTCCTCTGCAATAAGAAAAAAATGTCACTTGCACGTTTATTTATTGCTTCTTCAATCATATTATTAACTGTGTCTTTGATTCTCATCAATTCCCTCCTTTACTTTGTACTAATATTAAATACGCGAAATTGAGATAAAACTTTTAAAAAAATTTACGAAAAAAAAAACATGATCCCTAAATTAAGAATCATGTTAGATATGTTTTTACTATTTAAATATTACTAATTAATATAATTTGAAATTTCAATCAAATTCTGGTCTGGATCTCTTACATATATTGAACGAATCTTACCTTCTGCTCCAGTTCTAATTACAGGTCCCAAAACAATAGGTAAATTATTTTTTTCGAATTCATCCAGTAAATTATCAATCGGTGTATCACTAATTAGGCAGATATCACCAGATCCAGGTGTTGGATAGGCTGCTTTAGGGTCTGTTTCATGATCTACTTCGTTCAAATTAATTTTTTGATGTCCGATCTTCAAAGCAGCTCTGCCATCTTGAAAATTAATTGTTTCAATACCAAAATAATGACGGTAAAAATCAGTTGTTACGTTTATATTGTTAACTGTTAATACTAAATGATCTAATCGGACTATAGCCATTGGATAAGCTTCCTTTCGCTTTTTACTCTGCAAATAACATAATTTACTAAACTTATTTTATATATAATTAGTATATACTAGTAATAACTAAATTTTATATTTAACATATTACGCTGGATTAACTTATAATTTTAGAGTTATTGTTCTCCTCATTAAAAACTTAAAATTCAACCAAAGGGATATGTTATTATAGCTAATAGAAAAATTAGCCATTATTCTAGTATTTTTTAGATGAAATCTTGTATTAAATTTGATCAACGAAAATATTGACAAAAGGTAAATAATTAAAAACTCAATATTAAAATGTATTAATCTTCTTTTTGCTTAATTATGAAAAGCCTTAATTTAGTAATAAAACTGTTATCTTAATTAAAAGGGAGTTTTTTAATAAGCTCCCTTTTTTAAATTTCGATTTTAAATTATTAAAACTTATTTCTCATTTTTTCGTTTTAAAAATCTTAGAAGTTCATCTCCTAGCGTACCAATTAACATCAAGCCACCTAAAGTTATTAAAGACATGTCAGAATTCTTTTCTTTGCCTGTCCGTGGTAATTTACTTTCTTGGTTATCGGCATTATTTGATGCATTTATACCGTTCAAACCGTTACTGCCGTTCAGACCGTTACTGCCATTCAAACCGTTACTGCCGTTCAAACCGTTACTGCCGTTCAGACCATTACTGCCGTTCAGACCGTTACTGCCATTCAAACCGTTACTGCCGTTCAGACCGTTACTGCCATTCAAACCGTTACTGCCGTTCAGACCGTTACTGCCATTCAAACCGTTACTGCCGTTCAGACCGTTACTGCCATTCA
>NZ_JBHTMT010000003.1:27677-28142 GCF_042679465.1 Lactobacillus melliventris
TAGAGCTGTTGCTGCCATTAGAGCCGTTACTACCATTAGAGCTATTGCTGCTATTGGAGCTATTGCTGCCATTAGAGCCGTTGCTACCATTAGAGCTATTGCTGCTATTGGAGCCGTTGCTGCTACCATTAGAGCTGTTGCTGCCATTAGAGCCGTTACTACCATTAGAGCTATTGCTGCTATTGGAGCTATTGCTGCCATTAGAGCTATTGCTGCTATTGGAGCCGTTGCTGCTACCATTAGAGCCGTTGCTGCTACCGTTAGAGCCGTTGCTACTACCATTAGAGCCGTTGCTGCTACCGTTGGAGCCGTTGCTACTACCATTAGAGCCGTTGCTGCTACCGTTGGAGCCGTTGCTGCTACCGTTGGAGCCATTATTATCTGGAATCTTGGTATATTTAACCGTGATCGTGATGTCTTGATCAGTTGACTTCACCTGGGTCCCTTTTACTACTTTGGTATCAG